>JBHADN010000082.1:0-2502 GCA_041855085.1 Catonella sp. | reverse complement strand
TTCAAAAAGAAAGAAGAAGTTCACGGAATGGCCGAAGCAAATAAGGCTTTTGCTCATTTCAGATGGTAGTACAAAGGGGAGTTCAGAATACTGACTCCCTTTTTTTGTATATATTTTTATATCCGCCACGGATGTACATTTTTCATTGACCCCCTTGTATATTATTGTGTTTTTTATTATACTCTAATGTCTTGTATTTTGAAAAGTATGGAAAACTTTTCGGTTTTGTAAAAAATTTAGGAAAAACAGCCTGTTTCTTCCTAAAAATCTATAAAGATGAGGTATTGATTATGGGTAATGATATTTCTAAGATGAGAAATATCGGTATTAGTGCTCACATTGACTCCGGTAAAACTACTCTTTCGGAACGAATTCTTTTTTATTGTGATAGAATTCATGCTTTACACGAGGTCCGCGGAAAAGACGGTGTGGGTGCAACGATGGATAATATGGAGCTTGAAAAGGAACGAGGTATCACGATTCAGTCAGCTTCAACTCAGGTTAAATGGAAGGATTATACGGTAAACGTAATTGACACTCCCGGGCACGTAGACTTCACTATCGAGGTTGAGCGTTCTTTACGCGTTTTGGACGGAGCCATCTTGGTTCTTTGTTCGGTTGGAGGTGTTCAGTCCCAGTCTATCACTGTTGACAGGCAGTTAAAACGCTACCATGTTCCTCGAATTGCATTTGTAAATAAGTGCGACAGAACCGGTGCTAACCCATTTAAGGTTAGAATGCAGCTTAGGGAAAAACTCGGCCTTAATGCTTATATGATGCAGATCCCGATAGGTTTGGAAGACAAACTTGAAGGTGTTGTAGACCTTGTTACGATGAAGGCTATGTATTTTGAAGGCGAAAACGGTACCCAGATCCGCATGGCCGAAATCCCTCAACATCTTTTAGCCGATGCTCAAAAATACAGGGAAGAAATGGTCGATGCAGCTACCATGTTCTCCGATGAATTGGCAGAAGCCTTTTTGGAAGGTGCCGAAACAGAAGAAATGATCAGAGCCGCAGTTAGAAAGGGAACTCTTGCAGAACAGTTTGTTCCCGTCTTCCTCGGTTCAGCTTATAAAAATAAGGGAATTCAGCCTCTCTTGGATGCAGTAGGTTATTATCTCCCCGATCCGACCGAAATTGAAAATACGGCTTTAAATATCGATGAAGATGAAAAGCCCATCGTATTAGGAACGGATGAAAATGCTCCTGTAGTAGCTTTAGGCTTTAAGCTTGAAGACGGAAAATACGGACAGCTTACCTATGTCCGAGTTTATCAGGGAACATTGAAGAAGGGTGAAGAGCTCTTTAATACCCGTGCCAAAAAGAAGTTTAAGGTAGGCCGCTTGGTTCGAATGAACTCAGCAACCATGGAGGATATCAACGAAGGCGGCCCCGGCGACATCGTAGCCCTATTCGGTATTGACTGTGCTTCAGGAGATACATTCTGCGGAGGAAACCTAAACTATGCCATGAGCTCCATGTATGTTCCGGATCCCGTTATCTCTCTTTCTCTTACACCGAAAGATAAGCAGGCTGCCGACCAAATGTCCAAGGCTCTTAACCGCTTTACAAAGGAAGACCCGACTTTCAGAAGCTATGTAGACAAGGAATCAAACCAGACCATTATTCAGGGTATGGGCGAACTTCACTTGGAAGTTTACATTGAGCGAATGAGAAGAGAATATAAGTGCGATGTTGAAACAGGTATGCCTCAGGTTGCTTACCGTGAAGCCATCACCCAAAGAGCAGACTTTAACTATACTCACAAAAAGCAGACAGGCGGTTCCGGTCAGTTCGGCCGTGTTGCAGGCTTTATCGAACCCATCACCGAGCAAGATTATGAGTTTGAAAATCAGATAAAGGGAGGTGCAATTCCTTCGGAATTTATACCTTCTTGCGATAAGGGCTTTAGAGAAGCTGTAAAGAAAGGAACTCTCATAGGATTCCCGATTGTAGGAACAAGAGTTACAATAAACGACGGCCAGTCCCACCCTGTAGACTCTTCGGATATGGCCTTCCAGGCTGCCGCAATCGGTGCTTTCCGCGAGGCTTATAAGGCCGCAAAACCTGCCATCCTTGAGCCCATTATGAAGGTTTCTATTGAAGGTCCTCAGGAATTCCAAGGTAATATCTTCGGTCTTATAAACCAAAGACGAGGAATTATTGTTTCATCAACGGAAGACGATAGCTTTACCCGTGTAGATGCCGAAGTTCCCTTAAGCGAAATGTTCGGATTCTCTACCATTCTGCGCTCTTCCACACAGGGAAAGGCGGAATACTCCATGGAATTTGCCAAGTACGGTAAGGCTCCTTCAAGTATTTCGGAAGAATTGATAAAAGAATACGAAGCTAAAAGGCTTGCAGAAAAGAAATAAGGAGGCTCTGTAATGCTCAAGGAAGATTTGATTGAAAAAAGCCCCATGAGAAAACTTGAGAAAGCTCTCGGCGGCGGTTTGGCTGCAGGTGAAATAGGTGTTGTTACATCCAAAAAGGGTGTAG
>JBHADN010000081.1:0-3460 GCA_041855085.1 Catonella sp. | reverse complement strand
TACCTTATGGTGCACAGGTTTCGTACTCTCATCTATGGCAAGAAACAGGTATCCTTCTTTCTTCAATTTTTTAATAATCTTCGGAAGGGCTTCAACTGTAGTTTCCTTTCCCGGCAAATCATGAAGAAGCACTATAGATTCATCGAACCTAGCCACTCCGTCCACTACATTACGATAAATTTTATTTGCGGACAACGGTATCTTTACCGCATCGCCGCTCATCACATTCCAGTCAAAATAGGTAATTCCCTCTTCTTTCAAAAATTTTATCGGTTTATTCATATCAATTTTTGATAAAGAATTGCTGCTGCCTCCCGGAAATCTGTAAAACTTGCTCCTCACTCCTGTAGCCTTGTATATAAGGTCGCTTATAGCATAGTAGTCTTTCTTGAATTTCTCCAGAGAAGAGTAAATTATATCAAATCTGTGTGTATATGAATGCAAGGCTATGGTATGCCCTTCATCCACAATCCTCCTGTATCTTTCCAGAGATTTTTTATCCGTCTTGCCTATTACAAAAAAAGTCGCCTTAATATCATATTTCTTTAGAATATCCAAAATCTTGTCGCCGTTCTTTGAAGGACCGTCATCAAAGGTAAGATAAACCTTTTTTTCCGTATTCCGTACAGTTTTTACAGCCGCTCCCTTTACCTTGGCACTTGCTTTAGTCAAATCGTCCTCTACAACTCCCCTGTCTTTTGCCAGTTTCCTGGCATGACCCAACAAGGTATCAAGCATAATTCGCTCGGAGCCCCTTTTTTCCGCCGCCAAAACTCTTTCTATCTTCATCTCTCTGAGTCTTTTCAGCTCTTCATCCAGCTTATTGTATTTAGCAAATAAAACTATGCAAAGCACTATCGGTAAGAGAAACAAAATAATGATAACAAGAAGAAGGATTTTTTTTATACTCTTAACCCTTCTTTTGCGATAATCCTTGTCATCTTTGTCCATCTTATATACTCCTATCCAAACAATCAGTACCGCAAATAATTGTAGCATATTTGAAATAAGATTTCCACAGGGTATGTTAAATTTCAAAAATCTTAATTATTTCGTTATTTATTACATCACTTCGATGTATTTCAGTTTCATTTTCATCTGTCGGCTCTCCGCAGACATCCACTCCAATCACGCTGAAATTATCCTTTATAAATGACAGCCCCGAAAGCAGAGTATTTACAGACATCTCTCCCTGATCCCAGTCCGAAACAAACTCTTTTTCGGACAAAACATCCTTATCCACCGAAACATAAACAGGCAGACTCCCGTCATTAAAATCACACAACTCGGTTAAGTCGGCTGCGGCATCCAAAAAACATACTCTCTCGCTGTGCTTAAATTCACATTCCTCTATATATTGCTTTTTGGCGCCTATAATGAAAATTTTTTCCAAGTTTTCAAGGCATTTATGTGCATCCGCAATCCATGAGCCGCAAGATAATATATCCCCGAATGCCGACTCCTGCATATCCGTGTGATTATCATACACTATAAGATTAAATCTTCGGTCTATAAAATCCAGATACAGCCTGCTTAAATGATGGTAACTTCCCGAACCTAGAAAATGAATGCCGAATTTTCCATCCTGCAATGCTATCTTCTCAGACAGAATCTTTCTCGTGCCGTCATCCAGATAACCCTTTACTCCACTTAAATTTCCGTCATCGTAAATAACATGATTGTACTCTTTATAAAATGTCTGCTTTCTATAAATTTCAGAAAAATCATGTACATATATCATTAAGATATCTTACCTGCTCCTTCGCCTATCTCTGCCTCATAAATCTCGGCATCTATTCCTGTGGCTTCCTTATATCTGCTTATTACCTCAGTCTTGAATCTGTCTACCGCATCATTTCTTACGATACTTACCGTACAGCCTCCAAAACCGCCACCGGTTATCCTTGAGCCTATTACTCCGTCTATCGACCACGCAATCTCTACCAGCTTGTCAACCTCCTCGCATGAAACCTCATAGTCATCCCTAAGTGAAATATGCGACTCATTCATAAGCTTTCCGAAAGCCTCTATATCTCCGCTCTTCAGTGCCGATACGGCTTTAACCGTACGCTCATTTTCATAAACGGCATGCTTCGCCCTTTTTCTGAAAACCTCTCCCTGTATAAGTTCCTTATTCGCTTCAAATTCCTCTCCTGTCAAATCTCCCAGCCCTGAAATTTTAAGCTTTGTCTGAAGATCTGTAAGCGCCTTTGTACTCTCATTTCTTCTGTCGTTGTATGCGGAGTCCACTAAACTGTGCTTCACATGGCTGTTAGTTATCAAGATTTTGGCATTATCAAGTTTAATAGGGGCATACTCATAGGAAAGATCCGCCGTATCGAGGAAAATTGCATTATCTTTCTTTCCCATCGCTACCGCAAACTGATCCATTATACCGCAATTCATTCCGTTAAACTGATTTTCAGACATCTGACCGAGTTTAGCTATCTCAACCATGTCTACATCCAAGTTATACAGATGCTTTAATGCAGTACCCATCAACACTTCAATAGAAGCCGAGGATGAGAGTCCCGCACCTGAAGGAATATTTCCTACCATTGCAAGATCGAAGCCCTGCTCTATTTTATATCCGTTTTCCAGAAAAGCCCACACCACTCCTATAAGGTAGTTAGCCCATCCGTTTTTCTTGACATAGGAAAGTTCCGGCAATTCCGCCGTTATAATTTCATTGGTGTTATAATTAAGTGAAATGAAGTTCATCTTGTTGTCGCTGCGCTTTCTTACAAGAGCATAGCTTCCCATTGTCAACGCACATGGAAAACATGACCTCCGTTGTAGTCGGTATGCTCTCCTATAAGGTTCACTCTTCCCGGAGAAAAAAACAGTTCCGCTCCCTCCGTATTACCGTAATATTTTTCAAAGCCCTGATATAATTTATCCTTCATTACAAATTCTCCTCAGATGTTTGTTTATCCAAAATTATAAAATTCCGCACCATATCCGCAGACCGTTGTTACTCGTTTGTTCCCTCAGAGCTTCCGCTTACCGCTCCTCCTGAAGTTACCGCTCCGCCCGATGTTATCGCTCCTCCGGTTGCCGTTCCGTCTGTAGGAAGAGTACTCTGATAAATGGATGTTGCAAAATTAAAAGCCTCCGTATATCCTCTCTCATAACCTGCAGTATTTCCGAACTGATATCCGCCAAAAGCCGCCACCGCAAGCAGAACAACCGCACAGCAGGCATAAATAGCTGTCTTTTTGCGTTTTTCTTTTTTCAAACTTTTTCTTCTGTCAGCCTTTTCACTCTTATATTTGTCTACCTTTTCCTGACTCATTTCTCTTCCTCCTAATTAAATTTAATACCTTTCAGTAAATCTCCAAGGCTGGTAGAAATAGTTGCCTCCGAGTTATATTCAAGCGGCGGTAAGTCCTCTTCATCTGCCGCTTCACTTTCTAAAGCCTGTGTCATACTGAGGCTTAACTTGCCGTCTTTTATATCC
>JBHADN010000080.1:0-8074 GCA_041855085.1 Catonella sp. | reverse complement strand
CTATCCTTATAGGACCTGAACCGAGAACCAGTATTTTTTTCTTGTCGGACTTATCCGTATTTTCATTTTCTCCGTCAAAGCAGGAGTAATAATATGGGGTAGCCGCTTCAAATTCGGCTGCACAGGTGTCTACCATTTTGAAGCCTGCCACTATATTTTCTTTAATTCTTAAATCATAGATTTCCTTTTCAGTCTTTCCTGTAAGCTTTGCTATGACCTTATCCGGAAATTCCATTCTCTTTGCATTGTAAAGGAGTTCTCGGGTTAATTCTTCATTTTTAAGCTTTAACTCACATTTTACCAGATTTTCAATCTTGTCTATAAACCATTCATCAATCTTGGTAATGTTGTAAATATACTCCGCCGATATTCCTCTTCTTATCGCCTCGGCTATAAGGAAAATTCTCCTGTCGTCTACCTTTAGCAGCTCCGCCTTTATATCTTCATCCGAAAAATTTTCATAATATCCTACTACAAGACTGTCCACATGCTGTTCGAGAGAGCGTATAGCCTTCATAAGGGCACCCTCGAAGTTGGTGCAGATGCTCATAACCTCGCCGGTTGCCTTCATCTGAGTAGTAAGTGTCCTCTTAGCTGTTATAAATTTATCAAACGGAAGCCTTGGAACCTTTACAACCACATAGTCTATGGCAGGCTCAAAGCCGGCAAAAGTTTTACCGGTAACTTCGTTTCTTATCTCGTCAAGAGCATAGCCGAGCGCTATCTTGGCTGCAACCTTTGCTATAGGATATCCCGTAGCTTTTGAAGCAAGTGCGGAAGAACGGCTTACTCTCGGATTTACCTCTATAACACAGTATTCAAAGGTTTCAGGATTTAAGGCAAACTGCACATTACAGCCGCCGGTTATTTCAAGCTCCTCTATGATATTCAGAGCGGAACTTCTTAACATCTGGTGTTCTTTATCCGACAAGGTCTGTGATGGGGCTACAACTATACTATCTCCGGTGTGTACTCCCACAGGATCTATATTTTCCATGTTGCAGACTGTTATGCGGTTGCCGTAACTATCTCTTATAACCTCGTACTCTATCTCTTTCCAGCCCGCTATGGAACGCTCTATAAGGCATTGTCCCACTCTTGACAGCCTCAGACCGTTTTCACATATTTCACGCAGCGCAGCCTCATCTGCCGCCACTCCTCCGCCCGAGCCGCCGAGTGTGTACGCAGGTCTTACTACCAACGGATAACCTATCTTAGCCGCAAATGCAACTGCCGACTCAACATCTTCTACAATTGTAGAAGCAGCTACAGGCTCATTTAACTTCTCCATTGTTCTTTTAAATTCAAGTCTGTCTTCCGCTTTTTTTATTGTAAGCTCCGTTGTTCCTATGAGCTTCACATTGTTCTCTCTGAGAAATCCGCTTTCTTCAAGCTCCATCGCAAGGTTAAGACCTGCCTGTCCTCCTATGGTAGGCAATATACTGTCAGGTTTTTCTTCTCTTATTATCTTTTTAATTACTTCTATATTTAGCGGCTCTATATACACTCTGTCCGCAATTTCCTTGTCTGTCATTATAGTTGCCGGATTTGAATTTACCAGTACTACCTCAACCCCTTCTTCCTTAAGTGAGCGACAAGCCTGTGTGCCTGCATAGTCAAACTCCGCCGCCTGTCCTATAACTATCGGACCTGAGCCGAGTACCATTACCTTTTTAATTTCTGCTATTTTTGGCATCTTCTACCTCCTTCAAAAATTCGTCGAATAAATATGCGGTATCAAGCGGTCCTCCACATGCCTCGGGATGAAACTGTACTGTGCTTATTCTCTTGTTTTTGTAGCGCAGTCCTTCCACACTTCCATCATTAACATTTATAAAACTTGTAACGGCAACATCTTCAGGTATGCTCTTGTCGGTAACAACATATCCATGGTTCTGGGATGTTATATAAATTCTGCCTGTCCTGACATCCTTTACCGGATGGTTAGATCCTCTGTGACCGTATTTCATCTTCTCTGTAGAGGCTCCCTTGGCAAGTGCAAGGAGCTGATGTCCGAGGCAAATGCCGAATATCGGAATATCTCCGTCAAAAAGCTTTTTCAGCTCTTCTATAATGTCCACACATTCTTCAGGATCTCCGGGACCGTTGCTGAGTATAATGCCGTCCGGCTTATCCTTAAAAATCTCTTTTGCCTTTGTATTTTGCGGATAAACGGTTACTTCACACCCCCTGCGCAAAAGCGAGTCGACTATATTCTTCTTGGAACCGAAGTTCATAAGTGCAATTTTGTACCTTGTTTCCGTTATAAATTCCTTCTTAAACTGAAACTCGGGTTTAAATACTTTGTCCGGACGCCTTGCAAAGTTCGGCTCGAAAATTTCTTTTTCCTTGTTTGAAACCCGTTCAACCACGCCCTCAACTCTGTATCTTTTAATTTTGTTTAAAATATTGGCACTTCCAATCTTCTTCTCGTCCGTGGTAATCATGCCGTTCATGGTGCCACGCTCTCGAAGAATTCTTGTAAGTGCCCTTGTATCGATACCTGAAATGCCTGTAACTCCCTGATCCACCAGGAAACGGGATAACGAGTCGTCATTTCTGAAGTTAGAAGCCTTGCTTGCTATTTCTCGTACTATTAAAGCATCTACCTGTGCTTTCCTGGACTCCATGTCCTGATAATTAACACCGTAATTGCCTATCAACGGATAAGTCATTGTAATTGCCTGACCTGCAAGACTGGGATCTGTCAATATTTCAAGATAACCCGTCATGGAAGTTGTAAATACTATTTCACTTATAACTTCCGTCCTCGCTCCAAAAGACTCGCCTGTGAAAACTGTTCCGTCTTCAAGAATCAAATATGCTTTCATCAACTCTCCTCCCAACTATATTAAACAAACTTCTGCTACTGCATAAGTACGGTAAAAAAAGGAAGAATAAACGCCAAGCGCTACTCTTCCTCCTTTCATTTTATTATTTATGCCCAAATTGTTGGAATTATACCATAAAAATAAATCGCATGCAAGTAGTCTTTGAAAACTAATTATAATAAATATTATAAGTATTGCTTATGATTATTTATCGCTGTAAGCCTTTGTCACATTGCCGCTTATGCTTGTCTTAACTATGCTCAACGGCTTTGCATGTATGGCGGCATCCGCTCCCGCCTTACAGAACAGCTTATTTTTCTTTATCACGGCTTTTCCGAACTTCACTCCCGAGTGTGAGTAAATCATAACCGCCTGTCTGCCTCCGTATATTGTATTGTTCTCGACTGTAAATTTAGCCTTTTTAAAGGCTTTATCATTTGAAAAGGTGGATATGTGAAGTCCTACGGTATATGCATCCGCACTTCCCTTCCTCCTGCTTTCAATCCTGTTCTTCTTTACTACCGCCGAAACGGTGTTAAACAGGGCGACGCCTTCTCCTTTTAGACCTGTTATGGTATTTTGAGTCAGAGTTATGTTTTTGTGTACTGCATTTATGGCATTTCCGTCATTTTTTGTATGATTTGCCACCACTCCTCTGTTGCCGACTATCGTACAATTTTTAATTTCTACATTCATACAGCCTGCCCTCGTATAAAGCAGGTCTGCAAGCTCTGTTCTGAAGGGTATGCCTCTTAGAAACGGCGCGGTAACCGGAGAAGCTATATCCAGTTGTACAGCCTCCTCCGTCATACTGTCGGAGCTTCCAAGGCCTGCTATGTCGCAGCTGTCTATAACCACATCCTTACAGGCTACAAACTCTATACTGTGCCCCGAAAGGTTTGCTGACCTGATTTTCATATTTGTAAGTCTTATATTGCTTGCATGGGTAAACTTAAAGGATGAGGCTGTATAACCGTCAGCCTCGGATTTCCACAGTCCTCCGTTTATGGAAATGTTGACCGCCGCACTATAATCCGCCTTATCCGGTATATTAAAGGCTATGGGCTTCTCGCAGATTATAGTGGCACCGTCCGCCTCTATACTCATATTGCTGCTTAGTATCAGGGATTTTCCAAGCCTGTAGGTTTCTCCTTTTAAGAGTGTCACACTTCCGGCACCGTCAAGCTCTCTCTGTATCGCCGCCGAGTCATCATAACCGTTAGGCTCTACTTCGCCCGCCTTTACAAGACTCACTCCCTCCATGCAAAAAGCAACCGCCAGAGCAAAGCCTAAAAATATCACAGCCTTTCTTATTCTCAAAAAATATACTCTCATTTCATTATCCTATCTATCAAATTTATAATTTTCTCGGAAGCTCTGCCATCCTCAAAAGTACCGAATTTATCATAAAAGGCTTTTCTCTTATTCTCAAACAAAGCGTCTTTCTCCTCATCAGAAAGCCGTATATCCCTTATAAGTTCCTCTGTGGTTCTTGAAATAGGTCCGGGAGCTTCGCTTAAAAAGTCGAAGTAAAATCCTCTCAGCTCTTTTTCGTATTTATCCAAGTCATAAGCATAAAAGTACATCGGACGCTTCAGCAAAGCATAGTCAAACATTACTGAGGAATAATCGGTTATCATCTCGTCCGCAACCAGATAGAGCTCGCTGATATCCGCGCCTGCATTAAAAGGATACACAAATCCTTTTAACTCCGACCAGTCTATCTTATCTCCCACAAGATAATGATATTTGACTATTACCGCATACTCCCTGCCAAGCTTTTCTTTAAGCAGTTCGAAATCAAGCTTAGGCTTAAACTCGTATATGCCGTCTTTATCATATTCATCATCTCGCCATGTAGGAGCATACAGTATAATTTTTCTGTCAAGCGGAAGCCTCAGCCTTTGCTTCAATTCCAAAATATCAGCATCGTTATTTTTCTTAAAAAGAATGTCATTTCTCGGATAACCTGTTTTAAGAAACTCCTTTTCAAATGCGAAACAGCGTCTGAATATATCTACCGAAAACTGATTTTGAGCTACCAGAAAATCCCATGTAGCCGTATTCTCTTTAAAACTCCTCTTATACTCGTCTATGTCGGTATTATCCGCCATATTTACGGAGTCCAAATCCAACGCCAGCCTTTTGAGCGGAGTGCCATGCCAGATTTGGATATAATGCTGATTTGCCCTTTTCTTTAGAAACTCCGCCTGTCTTGCGTCAAATACCCAGACCTTAGCCCTGAGCATAGCAAGAAGATACCTGAAACTTCCGTATCTTACAAGTCGCACCTTTCCTTTTATGCCGCCTTCCGGAAAATTTCCCTTTTTAAAAAACCAAATCAGGCTGTATTTATCGTCCAGTCCAAGCTCCACCATTTTTTCATAAACAGCCCTCGGGCTTCCCGTATAATTACAGCCTGTGCTGCTGTCAAAAACTATAAGGCGCTCATCGGCAGGTATATACTTCCAAACCAGATTGTACACACCTACTACAAGCCCTTTTATTACCTTTTTAAGTAATTTTTTTACTTTTTCCATTCTATTATCGTTTTTCCGCCCGGTTTTTGTATATCCAGTTCAAAAGCCCTGTTCATATCCGGAATATCTTTAACTGGCACTATATTGTTTATGATATTGCTGAGATAATTTACCATCCAGTCATTCTTACTCAGCATATCCACCGTCATTTGAAAGTCTTCTCTTCCGCTCCTGCTGCTTCCGAAAAATTTCAATCCCTTCTCAAGCACCATACGGGTATTTATAGGCACGGGATATTCGGACACACCCAACAGGGACACGCTTCCTTCAGGATTTATGTAGTCGATAATCTGGTTAATAGCCTGTCCGCTCGGTGCATTCCCTACGCACTCAAAGGCATGGTCAAAACTTACTCCGTCAAGCTCCCTTACACAATTGTAGGTTTCATCTGCAAATGAAAAACTTGCGAGCTTTTCATCGCTTACTCCGAAGATGGAAAGCCTGCTCTCAGGCATAAGCGCTTTCAAAAATATAGCCGTTATAAAACCTAAGTTGCCATCTCCGAATATTGCGATATTTTCCCTTTTTTCATGAGAAATCTTCTTAAATCTGAGGATTGCATGCACGCTGACACTCATAAGCTCTATGAATGCGGCTACATGATTATCTATATCCCCTGTAAGCTTTACCACCCTGTCGGCATCAAGTGCTACCAAATCCTGCATAAAGCCGTCAAAGCCGCTTGCTCTGAACTTTGAACTTCTAAGGTAATTCTCTGCTATATACTCATCCTTTTCCACGGGAGTGTTCGGTATCATAACTACCTTATCTCCTACCTTTATATCGGAAGCTGTCGAGTAAACCACCTCTCCTATAGACTCATGTATAAGTGCCATAGGCAGCTTTTTAGAGAGAATGTCCGCAGGACGAAGCCCCTGATAATATCTCTGGTCTGCATGACATATCGACAAAAATTCCGGCCTTACTATAACCTGATTTTCCTTAGACAGATTGATATCCGAAAACGCCACCTCAAACCTTCTGGGCGCTACCAATCTATATACAGTATTTAACATATATTACTCCCTGTCTGTGTTTATTAGTGTTTCAGCAACGGTCAAATCGTAAGGATAGGTTATCTTTATATTAAATACCTCTCCCTTAACCAAATGTACAGGCTCGCCCTTTAACAGACAAATCTTCGCCGCATCGGTAAGTATCGCCTTTTCTTCATCCGTGAGAGATATATACATTTCCTTAAGCTTCTTTGCCTTAAAGCTCTGAGGAGTCTGCCCCTGATACACTTTGGACCTGTCAGGTATACCTGTTATTATCTCTCCGTCCTGACTTTCAACTATGGTATCCGTAGCCGGTATAACGGTATCGCAAGCGCCGTATTTCTTGGCACTCTCTATATTGTCCGTTATTATTCTGTGTGTAAGGAACGGTCTTACCGCATCATGCGTTACTATTATAGTTTCGTCGTCAAGACCGAAATTTTCTTCTATATAGGCTATCGCGTTCATTATGGTGGAGTTTCTGTCCGCTCCTCCCGCCATAACCTCTACTTTTTCCGTAACTCCAAGATTTTTCTTGATAATGTCCCTCGTGTAGTTTATCCAGCTTTCAGGACAAAGCACTATTATTTTTTCAAAATTTCCGTTTATCACGAATTTTTCAACAGTATGCAAAATTATCGGCTTACCGCCTACATTCAAGTACTGCTTCGGCTTTTCGGCATTTCCCATCCTGCTTCCTATTCCGCCTGCACAAATAACTGCAAATACCATAACTAAACCTCCCTGTTTTCAACTAAATCTTCTACCAGCTTTGCCACCCTGTATCCCGCTTTTCCGTCAAGCTCGTCAAAAAATCTGTTTCTGAACGGCTTTATCTTCTCAGTTTCAAAATCTTTGTTTTCTATGGACTTTATCACATCCTTCATGTTTGAAACTATCTTTCCGGGTACAAAGTTGTCATATTCATAATAAAATCCTCTGTTCGCAATATACTGCTGTAAATCAAAGGCATAAAAAAGCATAGGTATATCCAAAAGACTTGCCTCAAAAACTACCGAAGAATAGTCGGTTATCAGCAAATCCGTAACGAAGAGCAGGTCGTTCAACTCTTCATTTTCCGACAAATCAATTATCCTGCCCTTATACTTTTCAGGTATCTCCACCCTGTTATTCACAAACGGATGATGTTTCACAATTACCGCATACTCTCCTTTAAAATGCTCGTACAGCTTTACAAATTCAAACCTGTCCTCAGGATAGTGTCCGGTTTTTTTGCCTGCTCCTCTGAAAGTAGGAGCGAAAAGTATAACTTTTTTATCTGCAAGGTCCGGATATTTTGAGTAAAATCTTTCCCTTACACCGTTTTTGTACTCTTCCCTGAAAAAAATATCGGTACGAGGCACTCCCGTCGCCTTTACCCTGTCAAGCGAAAGCCCGAAGCCCTCCGCATAAAACTTGCAGATTTCCTTTGAGCTTACGGTACAGTAATCGTAATTCCTGTGCGACTTGCTTCCCTGCTTAGGTCCTCCCGGTCTTCCAAGGCGGCTGAATCCGAAGGTCTTAAATGCGCCGCAGGCATGCCACACCTGTATAAGATAATTATCGTTTCTGCGCGGAACTTCATAAACCGAATATATATAATCATCTATAAGAATTACTTTGGATGTAGCTAAATAATATCCGAATTTAAAACAGGTAAGATACCCCTCTCCCGTCGACAGTACCGTGCGTATATCCAGAGCCT
>JBHADN010000079.1:0-13997 GCA_041855085.1 Catonella sp. | reverse complement strand
TAAGAGAAGAGCTTAAAAAATATGAAACCGTAAATTTCATCACGGAATATGATGCAATAGCTGAAACAAGAGCAAAATCGGAGAAGGACAGGGAAGCGGCGGAGTCCGACATAAAAGAGGCTGAGAAGAAATGCAGAGAGATTAAAGAAGAATACGAAAGGCTGGAGGAGGAGCTTAACAGACGCTCCGCAGCCATAGACGAAGCGGCGGGGATTATCTCGGAAAAGCTTGTGGAGAGAGAAAAGCTTGAGGGAGAAATGAAGCTTATAAAGGAGCAGATTAACTCGGCGAAAGCAAGTACAAAAAACTATGACGAAAGAATCGGTTTGTCCGGAAACAAATTTGATGAGCTTGTAAAGGAAGAAGAGGATACAAAACTTAAAGCACAGTCGCTTGAAGAAAAGGACGCCGAGCTTAATGCCCTGCTTTCCGCTCAGGAAGAAGCCTTATCGGAGAAAAAGCGGCTTAGGGCTGAGATTGAGCAGAGAAAAGACAGGGAGCTTGATACAAGGGCAAGAGCTGAAAAAGAAAAGGCGGAGGCGGAGGCAAAAGCCGAGCTTTACAAAGCGGGAATTGAGCAGTCAAGGATAAAAAAGCTTGAGATAAATCAGAAGATTTTAAGGAACAAGGAAATAAGTGATGAACTGCAAAAGAGTTTTGCAGAGTCCGAGAAGAAGACTGAGGAATTGTCCGAAAATCTTTTAAGGCTTGAAGCGGCGCATAAAGATGCGGAAGAAAATATTGCCGCCCTTGTTAAGAGCAGGGCTGAAAAAGAGAAGATTTTATCTGAAAAACAAAAGGAAATACTGTCTAAAAAGGCATTTGTGAAATCCCTCCGGAATATGGCTGAAAAATATGACGGATATGGAAACAGCGTTAAGCGCATAATGGAGCACAGAAGTGAAGAAAAAGGGATTATAGGAGTTGTTGCCGATATCATAAAGGTTAAGGCAAACTACGAAACCGCTATAGAAACCGCCATTGGAGGCAGTATACAAAATATTGTCACGGATAAAGAAGAAACCGCCAAAAGAACTATAAGATGGCTGAAGGAAAACAGGTTCGGAAGAGCCACCTTTCTTCCGCTTGATGCTATGGTTTTGCACAATCCGGGAAACTTTAACGGTGCGGTGAATGAGGACGGGATAATAGGCATAGCATCTTCCTTAGTAGAATGTGAGGCGAGATTTGCAGGGCTTGTGAGCCATCTTTTGGGCAGGACTCTGGTTGCGGACAATATGGACAGCGCGGCAAGAGTGGCAAGAAAATATAAGTACTCGCTTAGAATCGTTACACTTGAAGGAGAACAGTTAAGTCCCGGAGGCTCTATTTCAGGAGGAGCATTTAAAAATTCGAGTAATTTGCTCGGAAGATCCAGAGAAATAGAGGAGGGCAAAGAGGAACTTGACAAGCTGGAAGAAGAGTTTAATAAATTAAAAGATGAAGAGGAGAGGATAAGAGAGTCACTTGTAGAAGGCAGAAAAAGTAGTACAATATATAAGGACAGAATATCTGAGCTGAAGGTGGAATTAAAGACGGAGATAAACGGCAAAAAGCAGATAGAAGCCAGAATGCTTGAGGTAGAAAGAAGTCTGGATGAAATAAAGCTCGATCGCAGTAATGTGGACAGAGAGTGTGAAAATGCCGAAAATGAGATAAAGCGTCTGTCCGAAATTTTGGAGGCTGCTGAAGATAAGGAGAGCACGACCGCAATTGACGGCATTTTAAAAGAACTGGAGGCTGCGGGCTGTGAGATAGATAATATTAGTGAAAAAATTAACAAGTTAAAATTGGAAAGCAATACCGTCTTAACGGAAAAAACCTTTGTAAATGAGAGTCTGGAGCGTATTCAGAGAGAAAAAGAGAGGATTTTGGCAGAAATAGAGGGCTTGGGAGCTCAAAAATCCGCTCTCTTAAAAAATGTTTCAGACAAGGAAAGAGAGGTTCATAATATCTTCGAAAACAGTACCGAATTGTCAAGGCTGATAGAGGAGATGAGCATAAGCAAGAAAAATCTGACAGATGAAAAAGACAGGATAAGCGGAGAGTATAAGACTTTTTTCGGCAAAATGGAAGAAATAAACAAGCTCAGATCCTCGCTTGACAAGGAACTGTTCAGATTGAATTCCATAATGGAAAAGGCGGATGAAGGTCTTGAAAGTCTGGTATCATATATGGCTGATGAGTACAATATCACATACTCCGAAGTTATTAAACAGGGAATTTCCACAGATGTGCAAGTATCGGGAAATGCGCTTAAAAAGCTTATAAACAGCCATAAAAATACAATAAAAAATCTCGGTCCGGTAAATGTAAGGGCGATAGAAGAGTATAGAGAAATCAGTACAAGGTACGAACTTCTGAAAACACAGGCAGGCGACATAGTAAGGGCGGAGGAGGCTCTTACAGGTATAATTGAGGAACTTGACAGATGTATGAGGGAGCAGTTTGATGAGAGATTTAAGGACATAAACGAGCGGTTCAATGCGGCTTTTATGGAACTTTTCGGCGGTGGAAAAGGAAGGCTTGAGCTTACGGAGGGAGAGGATATACTGGAGGCAGGTATAAAGATTATAGCACAGCCGCCGGGCAAGAAACTTCAAAATATGCTTCAGCTTTCGGGCGGAGAAAAGGCACTTACAGCCATAGCGCTTTTGTTTGCGATACAGAATTTAAAACCATCTCCATTCTGTCTTTTGGATGAGATAGAGGCGGCGCTTGACGATTCCAATGTGGTAAGATTTGCCGAATATCTGCATAAACTAACTAAAGATACACAGTTTATAGTCATTACACATAGAAGAGGCACTATGAATGCGGCGGATATGCTCTACGGCATAACGATGCAGGAAAAGGGTGTGTCCGCTATGGTTTCTGTCAGCCTTATAGAAGCGGATTTAGAGAAAAAGGAGAAGCAATAGGATGGGATTTTTCAGTAGACTTACAGAAGGTCTTGCAAAGACAAGAAACAGTATCTTAAACAGCGTTTCAAATATTTTCACAGGTCATGACATAATAGATGACGATTTTTACGAAGAATTGGAGGAAACCCTTATAATGGCGGATTTGGGAATAAGCACTACTACCGCCGTTATAGACAATCTGAAAAGCAAGGTAAAGGAGTTAAAAATAAAAGATCCCGCGGACTGCAAAAAACACCTCATGGACAGCCTTAAAGAGCAGATGAGTGTTACGGATGAGGCATACGAATTTGAAAATAAAAAGTCGGTAGTCCTTATGATAGGTGTAAACGGTGTAGGCAAGACCACAGCGGTGGGAAAGCTGTCAAGCAAGCTGAAATCCGCAGGAAAAAAGGTAATAGTTGCAGCCGCGGATACATTTAGAGCTGGGGCTATAGAGCAGCTTACGGAATGGGCAAAGAGGTCGGGAGTGGAGATTATAGCACAGAAGGAGGGGAGCGATCCCGCCGCGGTGGTTTTTGATGCGGTAAATGCAGCCAAGGCAAGAAAAGCGGATGTGCTTATATGTGATACGGCAGGCAGACTTCATAACAAAAAGAACCTTATGGATGAGCTGAATAAGATTTACCGAATAATAAGCAAGGAATATCCGGAGGCTTTTATCGAAACCTTGGTTGTGGTGGATGCTACAACCGGACAAAATGCAAAGGAACAGGCAAGGCAGTTTTCCGAGGCTGCCCCTGTGGGCGGAGTGGTTCTTACCAAGCTTGACGGTACTGCCAAAGGCGGTATAGCCATAGCTATAGCGGCAGAGCTTAATATACCTGTAAAATATATAGGCATAGGAGAGAAAATAGACGATTTACAAAGATTTGATGCAAATGGTTTTGTAGATGCACTTTTTGATGTAAGAACTGAGGAGGATTAAAATTATGATGACACTTGAGAAGTTCGAGGAAGCGGCGGAAGCGGTAAAGAAGGTTGTAAACCCTACAAAGTTGGTTTACAGCGAGTATTTTTCGGAAACTACGGGAAATAAGGTGTACTTAAAACCTGAAAATATGCAGTTTACAGGTGCATATAAGGTTAGAGGAGCATATTATAAGATAAGCACTCTTACGGAAGAGGAGAGAGGAAAAGGGCTTATTACCGCTTCGGCAGGAAACCATGCGCAGGGAGTGGCTTATGCTGCAAAGCTTTTCGGAGTAAAGGCAATTATAGTAATGCCTACAACAACTCCGCTTATTAAGGTAAACCGTACGAAGTCCTACGGTGCGGAGGTTATATTGCATGGGGATATCTATGACGATGCCTGTGCCTATGCGCTTGAGCTTGCACAAAGAGATGGAATGACTTTCATCCATCCTTTTGATGACGAGGTGGTTGCCACGGGACAGGGCACAATTGCCATGGAGATTATAAAAGAACTTCCGACGGTGGAATATATACTTGTGCCGATAGGCGGCGGAGGTCTTTGTGCAGGAGTGGCTACTCTTGCAAAGATGCTTAATCCGAATATAAAGGTAATAGGGGTGGAGCCTGCAGGAGCTGCCTGCATGACGGCATCTCTTGAGGCGGGAGAAATCACGAGCATCAAAAAAGTGGAAACAATAGCGGACGGTACGGCGGTAAGAACACCGGGCAGCATTGTATTCAATTATGTTAAAGAACATGTGGATGATATCGTAGTAGTCGAGGATGAGGAGCTTACCCTCAATTTCCTCGATATGATAGAAAATCATAAGATGGTGGTGGAAAATTCCGGATTGTTGGCGATTGCGGCTATAAAGAAGCTCGGAATAAAGGGAAAGAAGATAGTTTCCATATTGAGTGGAGGAAATATTGATATTATTACGGTATCATCCATGGTACAGCATGGACTCAGACAGAGAGGAAGAATATTCACGGTATCCGTGCTTCTCCCTGACCGTCCGGGAGAGCTTGCAAGGGTTTCGGAGGTTATAGCTTCACTCAGAGGTAATGTAATAAGGCTTGAGCACAACCAGTTCGTAAATATAAATCGTAACGCGGCTGTTGAGCTTATAATAACCATGGAATCATTCGGAATGGAACACAAGCAGGAAATCATAGACGGACTCGCGGGAAAGGGTTACAATCCTACGGAAGTAAAAGCTAAAGGAAGCTTTTAAAGGCTTATGGAAGAAAACAAAAAAATATTTAAAATGGCTGTGAGCATAGCCTGGCCGGCTGTGTTCGAGTCTGTTTTTCTCGCGCTTACAGCCTTTGTGGATGCCTACATGGTAAGCTCGCTGGGAGAAAGTGCGGTTGCGGCGGTAGGCATAACCAACCAGCCAAGGTTTCTTGCGCTGGCATTCTGCTTTGCAATACAGGTTTCGGTATCTGTGCTTGTGGCAAGGAGATTCGGACAGAAAAATAAAAGAGCCGCAAACCGTATACTTTTTACGGGATTGGTGCTTGCTACGGTATTGTCGGTAGTAATAAGCGTGTTGTCGGTAATTTTTGCAGAGGATATAATGCAGCTTGTAGGGGCAACGGCTGAAACTAAGGAGTATGCCGTTACTTATTTCAGTATACTCCTCGGAGGGCTTGTGTTTACCGCCTGGCAGATGTGCATTAATGCCGCGCAGAGGGGGGCGGGCAATACAAGAATTACCATGAGAACCAATGTCGTAAGCAATATTGTAAATGTTATTTTTAATTATCTTTTAATTGGAGGCAACCTCGGCTTTCCGAGGCTTGGAATTGCAGGAGCCGCCATAGCCACCGTGCTCGGAACAATGGTTGCAAGTGTTATGTGTGTGCTGTCGATACTGCCTAAGGAAAGATTTATAAGTATTCCGTACATAATTGCCGAAAAGATAACGCCTACTCTGGAAAGCTTTCAGAATATCGTGAGAGTCGGTTACAGCATGTTTTTTGAGCAGATTTTAACCAGAGTGGGATTTATGTCGACCGCACTTATGGCGGCAAATCAGGGAACCTCCGCAATGGCAGCCCATCAGGTCACTATGAATTTGCTGAGTCTTTCGTTTGCTTTCGGAGACGGTATGCAGGCGGGTGCAGTTGCCTTGATAGGAAGAAGTCTGGGCGAAGAGAAGCCGGAGCTTGCAAAGAAATACGGCAAAATATGCGGGCTGATTGCCGTTGCGATAGCGGGAGTGCTTTCTATATTTTATATATTCGGCAGTAAAGGCATATATGCCATGTTTTTTGACGATCCTGCTACGATTGAGGTCGGAATAAGCATAAGCAGGGTGCTGATTGCCGCAATTATTTTTCAGATACCGAGCGTAGTCTTTGTAGGGGCGCTGCGCAGTGCGGGAGATACCCTATATACTACAGTTACCTCTACCATAAGTGTTACAATTATAAGAACATCAGTTTCGTACTTCTTCGGCTACATTATGGGACTGGGTATTACAGGTATTTGGATGGGAATAGTAGGTGACCAGATTTCAAGGCTCATTTTGTCGACTACAAGATTTAGAAGAGGTAAGTGGGCTAAAATCAAGATATAGATATTTTTTTTATTTTTTTCAAAAAAGGGCTTTAACTTTCTCTCCTTTTATATTATTATAGTAATCACAATATATAGTATTCGGCAGACAATTATTTAACAATAAATTGTATTTTGATTTAAGAATGCAGAGTTGCCTGCCGGACACTTAAAAAGAGTTGCTAAAGGGAGCGGTAAGTTATGAAGATAATTAAGAGAAGCGGTCAGGAAAACATTTTTGACGGGGAGAAAATTACGATTGCCGTAAAAAAAGCAAATGCGGAAGTGGAAGAGGCATCGAAGCTTTCTGAAGCCCAGGTAGAGGGTGTAAGGGAAAATGTTGAAGAGTTTTGCCGAAACATGGGCAGGGCACTCAGTGTCGAGGAGATACAGGACCTTGTAGAAAATGAAATTATGAAAACAGGCAAGTACGAGGTCGCAAGAAAGTATATTACCTACAGATACAAGAGAGCGCTTGTGCGTCAGGCAAATACGACCGATGACCAGATTTTGAGCCTTATAGAGTGTGACAATGAAGAGGTTAAACAGGAAAATTCCAATAAAAACCCTACCGTAAACAGCGTGCAGAGAGATTATATGGCGGGCGAGGTAAGCAAGGACATTACCAGGAGATTTTTGCTTCCGCCGGACATAGTAAGAGCGCACGAGGAAGGCATTATACATTTTCATGACAGCGACTACTTTGCACAGCATATGTATAATTGCTGTCTTGTAAACCTTGAGGACATGCTTCAGAACGGAACGGTTATATCGGAAACCCTGATAGAAAGACCTAGAAGCTTTTCAACCGCCTGCAATATAGCTACACAGGCCATAGCGCAGATTGCAAGTAATCAGTACGGCGGACAGAGCATCACTCTCAGCCACCTTGTTCCTTTTGTAGATGTAAGCAGGCAGAAATATCTTAAAGAGGTTGCCAAGGAATTTGCGGCGGCAGGCATTGAGCTTGACAGAGAAAAGATTGAAAAGATTGCGGAAATAAGGGTAAGAGAAGAAGTAAGGCGCGGAGTACAGGTTATACAGTATCAGGTAATAACTCTTATGACAACCAACGGTCAGGCTCCTTTTATAACTGTGTATATGTATCTGAACGAAGTGCCGGAAGGACGCACAAGGGATGATCTTGCGATGGTAATTGAGGAAATGCTTAACCAGCGTATACAGGGAGTTAAAAATGAAAAGGGAGTGTGGATAACTCCTGCATTTCCGAAACTTATCTATGTGCTTGAAGAGGACAATGTAGACAAAAACGGAAGGTACTACTACCTTACGGAGCTTGCTGCAAAATGTACCGCCAAAAGACTTGTACCGGACTACATATCCGAGAAGATTATGTTAAGGGAAAAGGGAGATGTGTACCCATGTATGGGCTGCCGTTCTTTCCTTACACCGGACAGATTTACGGATGCGGGTGCGGGAAATATGGCAAACGCTAAAAATTACGACGGCAACAGGCATAAATATTATGGACGCTTCAATCAGGGAGTGGTAACTATAAATCTGGTGGATGTAGCCTGCTCCTCAAATAAGGATGAGGAAGAGTTCTGGAAGATTCTGGATGAAAGACTTGAGCTTTGCCACAGAGCGCTTAGAGCAAGGCATGACAGGCTTGTAGGAACACTTTCGGATACTGCGCCTATCCTTTGGCAGAACGGAGCGATTGCAAGGCTTGAAAAGGGAGAAAAGATAGACAGACTTCTGTACAGCGGCTATTCCACAATCTCTCTCGGATATGCAGGGCTCTATGAGATGACAAGATATATGAAGGGTGCAAGCCATACATCTGAAGAGGGAAAGGCATTTGCAATAAAGGTAATGGAAAGGTTGAATGAAGCCTGCCGCGCCTGGAAAGCGGAAGAAAATATAGATTATTCCGTATACGGTACACCGCTTGAGTCTACCACATACAAGTTTTCAAAATGCTTGCAGAAGCGCTTCGGCATAATAGAGGGTGTAACCGACAGAAATTATATAACCAACAGCTACCATGTCCATGTTTCGGAAAAGATTGACGCGTTTTCAAAACTCAAGTTTGAGTCGGATTTCCAAAGGCTCTCGCCGGGCGGCGCTATAAGCTATGTAGAAGTGCCTAATATGAGCAATAACATAGAGGCTGTGCTTTCCATAATGAAGTATATTTATGATAATATTATGTATGCGGAGCTTAACACCAAGAGTGATTTTTGTCAGTGCTGCGGTTTTGACGGAGAGATTAAGATAGTGGCGGATGAAGATGGGAAGCTCGTTTGGGAATGCCCGAGCTGCGGAAACAGAAATCAGGATAAGATGAATGTGGCAAGGCGTACCTGCGGCTATATCGGTACACAGTACTGGAATCAGGGACGCACACAGGAAATAGCGGAGAGAGTTCTTCATTTATGATGAATTATAGCAGTATTAAATATTTTGATATATCCAACGGACCGGGATGTCGGACAAGTCTTTTTGTGAGCGGATGTACGCACCGCTGTAAGGGCTGTTTCAATAAGGAAACCTGGGACTTCGGTTCGGGAGAGAGATATACTGAAGAGGTGGAAGGGGAGATAATATCTTCCCTTTCTCCGGATTATATCACGGGGCTAAGCATATTGGGCGGAGAGCCTATGGAAGCGGCAAATCAGCCTGCTGTTGCGGGATTGGTTAAGAAAGTCAGAGAGGTGTACAGAGATAAGAGTATATGGATTTACTCGGGATATACCTTTGAGGAGCTTCTGGATAAGGAAAATAAGAGATGTCATGGCGAGCATACGGCGGAAATTTTGGAAAATATAGATGTGCTGGTGGACGGAAGATTTGTAGAGGAGCTTAAGGATATAAGGCTGAATTTCAGGGGCAGCAGTAATCAGAGGATAATAGATGTAAAAGAGAGCCTTGCCTGCGGAGAGATTGTGCCGGATATGCACATGTAACGGCGGAAAAGGCGGATATTAAAGCAGCTTACGGAGTATCGTTTACAGTTTTATGACTGTGGCAATTCTCTGTAAGCTGTTTTGTGTGTTATTATGGTTAAATGATAAATTTTAATATTTCTTTTGCAAGTCTGTTCACATCTTTGCCGGAGCTTAAGAATTTGTCATCTACAACGAAGTACAGCGTCTTATCCGAATAATCCGACTTTAGAGCCGGTACTACGGCTGGAACGGGCTGTACCGCAAAAGTGCCTCGATGCCTTGTATAACAGTTATTCGCCGCAGCTTTTTCTTTATTTTCCTTGTCTACGGAGCCCGCAAGGCTTTTGTGTATGATGCTGTCTTCTTTTGGCAGATAGTAGTAGTTCTTATAGTCTTTGTAAAAAAATTTGAGCTCAGTTTCAACAACAGGCAGTTCTAAAATCGCCATACTTTCGTTTTGAGAGTAAAAATAGGCTGTATAGCCCTCTTTGGATAAAAACAAATCTTTTGGCGGAGAAAACTCAAATACCAGACCTATTTGCAGAATTTTCTCGTTTTTCCCGTTTGTTTTAACATCAGCATAAAAATTCACCCTATTTTCTTCGCAGTCTATATACCGAGATATTGATTTAAGAAAGTTATAAAGCGGAGTGAGCTTAAAAAGCCCTGTCAAATCATCGCCGTTATGCAGAGTGAGTATTTTATATATGTCCTCGGCTTCCGGACTTTTGCCGTAGTTAAGTTTTAGAAATTTGCCGTAGTAGGAGATAAGCTCTCCGCCGGAAAATTTATCTTCTCTTGATATTTCGAGATATTTTTCCACTTCTTTTTGTTTTAAGCCGCCAAGCGGCAATAAGTTCTTAAAAGAGGCAAATTCCCTGTAAAAGTCGATGACTTTAAAGGGTAGGGAGTCAATATCAAGTCCATGCTTTGCACATTTTTTGCGTATATAGGGCAGGTCAAAGCCTGTTCCGTTGTAACAGATAAGATATTTTTTGGTCTTTATAAATTCTAAAAAAGCTTCCAATACAGGTTTTTCGCTCTTATTATCGTCTGCAAACCATTGGATAAGCCTCGGGCGGTCATTTTCGATGCTGATACAGCCTATAAGGTAAAGGGCGGTAACATCCGCTGCAAAGCCTGTGGTTTCTATATCAAAGTAGGCTATCTCGGAAGCAGGCAGATTTAAGGGAGGTACGGGCAGGGTATCGTTCAGATATTTTATTTCGGTTCTCATAATGTGTTTAATCCTTTTTAACGGGTTGTCCGCTGTAATTAAGCGACTCTTCTTAGGACATGTTAGTCAAAAAATGGAGCCGATGTCAAGCCTTGAAAATTACGGACAAGTGTGTAATGCGGATTTGCAGGGATTGTTTTTGCACAAAACAAATTGAAACTTAGTGAAAAAAGAGGTAAAATTTGGGTTATACAATGCTGATAAGGGGATGGAGAAGTGAACTATATAGGCTCAAAATATTCTTTGCTGGATTTTTTAGGAGAAACAATAGACGAAGTGACAGGCAATCCGAAAAAAAATTATGTCTTTGCCGATTTGTTTGCAGGCACGGGAACTGTAGGGGCATATTACAGAGCCGGAGGCGCCTGTGTAATAGCAAACGATATACAGTATTACAGCTATGTCCTGAACAGGCATTATATAGAAAATACCTCTACCTGCCCGGAGCTGCTTTATAAGCTGAATAAACTTGACTTAACCGAGGGATTTATATATCGGAACTATTGCAGAGGTTCAGGCTCGGGAAGAAATTATTTTACAGATGAAAACGGGAAAAAATGTGACGCCGTAAGGACAGAATTGGAGAGGCTTTATCTGTCGGGGGAAATAAATAAGGAAGTTTATTTTCATTATCTGGCAAGTCTTATAAACTCTCTGGACAAATATGCCAATACAGCCTCGGTATACGGTGCATTTTTAAAACATACCAAGAAAACCGCCCTGAGAAGCTTTGAACTGGAACTTTTACCGATTGTGAAGGGGGAAAAGGGGAAGGCTTACAATGAGGATGCCAATGAGCTTATAGGCAGGATAAAAGGGGATGTATTGTACTTGGATCCGCCGTATAATCAACGGCAATATTCGGCTAACTACCATTTGCTTGAAACCGTAGCGAGGTATGACAGCCCGAAACTAAGGGGTATGACCGGACTCCGTGCGGAGGATGTAAAAAAGAGCAGATTTTGTTCCGGAAAAACTGCAGCCGCCGCCTTTTGCGATATAATAGAACGGGCAGATTTTAAGTTTATATTTTTAAGCTACAATAATGAAGGTCTTATGCCACTTTCGGCAATAAGGGAGATAATGTCCAAATACGGCAAATATTCCGTGTTTACTAAGGAACACCGGAGATTTAAAGCCGACAGAGATGAAAATCGTACAATAAAGGAAAAAATTACGACAGAATATCTGCATTGCCTTAAGAAGTAGGCGTTTTCCTATGATATATCCCGAAGCGAAGATTTCAGGAGGCTCTCGGTTTAACCGATTATATTCGCATTTTTTTGACATAATGCCCATATTGGTGTATTATTAAGGGTATTGATAAAATAAAATTTGTGCTACAGGTTTAGGAGAAAACGGATGATTGCCTCTGTAAAGGGTAGGCTTTTGGCAAAGACCGCCGAAAGCGTCATAATAGATGTAAACGGTATAGGCTTCGAGGCGGTGGTGCCCTACACGGTTATAAACAGGCTGCCTTCCGTAAATGAGGAAGTGGTGTTGTTTACCTATCTTCATGTGAGAGAGGATTTGCTTCAGCTATACGGATTTTTGGAAAAGGAAGATTTGGACTTTTTTAAGCTGCTTATAACGGTAAACGGGATAGGCCCTAAGGCAGCCATAACGGTGTTGTCGTCAATGTCTGCGGATGTACTTACCTTTGCAATACTCTCGGAGGATATAAAAACCATATCAAAGGCGCAGGGGATAGGGGCTAAGACGGCTAAGAAGCTGGTGCTTGAACTTAAGGATAAGGTAGGAATAATAAACAACAGGAAGTCCGTAACGGTTGAAACGGGAGAAGTAAGCACAGCATCGGCAGGAGAGAACGGCGCGGTAAAGGCGGAGGCAATAGAGGTGCTTAAAGCTCTCGGATATAGCGGTACTGAGGCTATGGGGGCGGTAAGCAAGGTGGAGATGACGGAAAGCGTCACACCGGAAGAAGTTGTCAGGCTGGCACTTAGAAATCTGGGATAGAGAGATATACAAATTTAAAGGTTAGAATAAATGCAGAATGAAATTAAGAGAAGAGTAATATCCACAAAGGCATCGGAGGAAGATATAAAAAACGATGAAACCTTAAGGCCCAGGCTGCTTTCGGATTATATAGGGCAGAAAAAGGCTAAGGAAATGATGAAGGTCTACATAGAGGCAGCCAAGGGAAGAAGAGAGGCGCTTGACCATGTGCTTCTTTATGGTCCTCCGGGACTGGGGAAAACCACTCTTGCAGGCATCATAGCCAATGAGATGGGAGTGCATATTAAAATTACATCAGGCCCGGCCATAGAAAAGCCGGGTGATGTGGCGGCTATTCTCAACAATCTGAAAGAGGGAGATGTACTGTTCGTAGATGAGATACACCGACTTAACAGACAGGTGGAGGAAGTTCTTTATCCCGCTATGGAGGATTTTGCAATAGATGTGGTTATAGGTAAGGGAGCAGCCTCAAAGAGTATAAGGCTTGACCTGCCAAGGTTTACGCTGATAGGAGCAACCACAAGGGCGGGTATGCTCTCCGCTCCTCTGAGGGACAGATTCGGAGTTGTAAACAGGCTTGAATATTATACGCTTTCAGAGCTTGAAACTATAATTATGCGGTCTGCAAAGGTTATTGGTGTTAAAATAGAGAAGGATGCCGCGCTTGAGATGGCAAAGAGGTCAAGGGGTACACCGAGGCTTGCAAACAGACTTCTAAAAAGAGTGAGGGATTTTGCAGAGGTCAGATATGAGGGCAGGGTAACAGGAGAAGTTACGGCGGAGGTGTTGGAGCTGCTGAACATAGACAGCTACGGTCTTGATTATATAGACAGACAGATACTTACCACTATGATGGAAAAGTTCGGCGGAGGACCGGTAGGGCTTGAAACTATAGCAGTTTCTATCGGGGAGGACACGGCGACCATAGAAGATGTTTATGAACCGTATTTGATACAGTCGGGATTTTTAGCCAGAACACCGAGGGGCAGGGTTGTAACGGATTTAGCCTGCTCACATTTGGGTTTAAGGCGGATGGGGGAGCATTATGAATATGAAGAATGATATCAAGGTTATCATTAACAAGAAGCAGTACACGCTCAGCGGCTATGAGAGTGAAGAGTATCTCCAGAAAATAGCCCTGTTTTTAAACTCCAAGTATAATGAGTTTAATAAGATAGACGGTTACAAGCGGCTGGATGAAAAACAGAAAAGCATATATATGCAGATTAACCTTGTGGATGATTATTATAAAATGCTTGAGCAAAAAGAGGATTTACAGAGGCAGATAGAGGAAAAAAACAAGGAAATATTTGAATTGAAACATGAACTCATTTCTATGAAAGAAGAGGAAAGAGGGAAAAAACGGAAGTAAGAATGAATAATAAAACAATAGAGATATTAGCTCCGGCAGGCTCGGTTGACAGAATGAAGGCTGCCTTTGCAGGAGGGGCGGATGCCTGCTATATAGGCGG
>JBHADN010000078.1:0-3236 GCA_041855085.1 Catonella sp. | reverse complement strand
CTGCCTGTTATCAGTCCGCTGGAAGATATCGGAGAGCCTGAGATTTTATCCGAGAAGGAAGTAAATAAAAAGACAAAGGGCAAAAAGGCAAAGAAAGAAAAACCTAGTAAGTCCGGCGAAAAAGGAGGATTTGCAAAGCTTTTCAGCAAGCTTTTTGACAATATTCCGCTCACAGAGGAGGAAATTGCCGCTATACCTACTCCGGAAGAGGAGGAAGAGGCAAAAAGACAAAAGGCGGAAGAGGCTGCAAAGACAAAAGAGGAGAAAAAGGCGGCAGCCGCGGAGGCAAAGAAGAAGAAGGCGGAGGAAGCCAAGAAAAAAGCCGCCGAAAACAAGGCAAAGAAACAGGCTAAAGATGCGGAGAATAAGGCAAAAAAGAAAGAAGCCGAACTGAAAAGGCTCAGAGCGGAAGCACTGGAAAAGCCTGAAGGGAAGATAAATAAGGTGGGAGCAGCCATAATTTTCCTGTTTTTTGCAGTTGCGGCAGCCGTTGTTATTGTGGGTACGAGCCTGTTTTCGTACGACATAAGCATAGCAGATGCGACCTACAAGTTCAGTAACCGCAGATATACGGAAGCCTATGAGGGTATAAGAGGTCTTACCATAAAAGACAGAGATATGGAACTGCACGATAAAATTTATACGGTTATGTTTGTAAATAAGCAGTTAAATTCATATAATAACTTCTTTGCTATGGGAGATTATTCAAATGCCTTGGACTCGCTCATCAAAGGACTGAAAAGGTATGATAAATACATAGCTTTGGCTACGCAACTGGGTATATACAGCGACCTTGTGTATGTACGCGGGCAGATAATGGCGGAACTTTTGGATGTGTACGGAGTTACCGAAAGGGACGCGCTGGAGCTTATGGACAATACGGATAAGCAGGGCTATAGTGAGAGTATCTATACAATAGTTTCAAAGCTGGACACTCAGGCAATTGCAGAGCAGAATAAGCAGGAAGAACAGGAGTTTGTTCCGTAGAGTTTAGGCTTTGTGATTAGCCGGAATTGCGTGTTTTCAAAGAAATTTATGTTATTTAATTAAGGTGAAAGGCTCTGTGCTTTTCGCCTTGTGTTATTTTACGGAAATTTTCCGAAAATATTGAACTCAGGCAGTATTCGGTAATTTGAAAGTGATTTGACGGAGGGATGTATGGGAAGTATAACTAATGACTGGCTGCCGGTGGTGGAGCAGGAATGCAGAAAAGAATATTATAAAGATTTATATAAATTTTTAAAGAAAGAATACGAAAGCTATGTAATATACCCGAAGTCGGAAGATATATTTAATGCAATGCATCTTACTCCGCTAAGCAAAGTCAAGGTTGTGATACTGGGGCAGGATCCATATCATGAACCGGGACAGGCGGAGGGGCTAAGCTTTTCCGTACCTGTGGGGGAGAAAATTCCGCCATCTCTGCAAAATATTTATAAGGAGATAAATGCTGAATTAGGCTGCTATATCCCAAATCATGGCTCGCTTAGAAAGTGGGCTGAGCAGGGAGTACTGTTGTTAAATACTCTGCTTACGGTAAGAGCACATGCGGCATTTTCCCACAAAGGCAAGGGATGGGAGCAGTTTACGGATGCACTTATAGCTGCGGTAAACAAAGAGGACAGACCGATAGTATTTATGCTTTGGGGAAGGGCGGCAAGGGATAAGAGAACAATGCTTGACAACCCTAAGCATCTTATACTGGAGTCGGCACATCCGAGTCCGCTTTCCGCAAGCAGAGGCTTTATGGGAAACGGGCATTTTAAGAAAGCTAATGAATTTCTTTTAAAAAACGGAGAAGAGCCTATTGACTGGCAAATAGAAAGGAGAGAGGAGGCTATATGATGGTTACGGTAATACCGGAGTGGCTTAGGGAACTGAATATAGTCACAATTGCCATCAGGATAGTGATGGCGCTCCTGATAGGAGGCTTCATAGGGGAAGAGCGTGAAAGGAAAAATCAGCCGGCAGGCTTTAGGACTTATATGCTGGTTTGCCTCGGAGCGGCGCTTGTTATGATGACCAACCAGTATATAATCGAAAGCTTCGGCGGAGGAGATCCCTCAAGACTTGGTGCGCAGGTGGTAAGCGGCATAGGCTTTTTAGGTGCAGGTTCCATAATCGTCACAAGAAAAAATCAGGTAAGAGGGCTTACTACAGCGGCAGGTCTTTGGACAGCTGCCTGTGCGGGACTCGCCATAGGTATAGGCTTTTATGAGGGGGCTGTAATAGCAGGACTTACAATCATGATTATAATGACATTGTTCAGAAAGATAGATAAGATGCTGGTGGCGAAATCGCCTATACTTAGGATATATATCAGTTTTTCATCCATAAAAGCGGTTACGGAGCTTATCAAAATATGCAGGGAAAGGGAATATAAAATAGTAGATATGCAGGTATCAAAGGGGAAGACCGAAGATGCGGGACTGGTGGCGGTAATCATCGTCCTTTCATTTGAGAAGCCTGTAAATCATGCAGATGTAATAAATGAATTTGCGGTAATAGAAGAAACCGTTATGATAGAGGAAATATAGAAAGTAAAATAAAGATATACAGGTATATACAGAATATCCCTGTGCGACTTTGTGTTGAAAACCGTGTCGCACAGGGATATAAAATTCAGGAGCTGCAAACACATACTATAGCAGGGTAATGCCTGCGGCGTCCGAGTTCTCCATAGTTTCGTCTGTCCATACGGAGGACTGTACCTCTCCTATATGAGCCTTTTTAAGAAAGAACATACACATTCTGGACTGTCCTATACCGCCGCCTATAGTGTATGGGAGCTTTTTTTCAAGCACAGCCTTTTGAAAAGGCAGTTCCGCTCTGTCCGTACAGCCCGCAATTTCAAGCTGTATCTTAAGTCTTTCTTCATCTACCCTTACTCCCATAGAGGAGAGTTCAAGTGCGATATCAAGCAGCGGATAGTAAACAATAATATCTCCGTTTAACTGCCAGTCGTCATAGTCGGGTGCTCTGCCGTCATGCCTTTCTCCTGAGCGAAGAGCGCCCCCTATCTGGGTTATAAAAACAGCCCCATGCAGCTTGGCTGCCTTGTACTCTCTTTCTTTTGAAGAAAGCTCAGGATATTCATCCTCAAGTTCCTGCGAGCTTACAAAGAATATCTGCTCCGGAAGCTCAGGCTTTATATAGTTGTACTTTCTCGCCATGTGCATTTCGGTGCTTTTAAGCGCCTCATAAACCGCAGCAACAGTTTTTCTGAGAGTATGCAT
>JBHADN010000077.1:0-4424 GCA_041855085.1 Catonella sp. | reverse complement strand
CGATATGTGCTAAAAATAAATTGGAATATATATTCGACGCAAGGCATATATACAATTTGCAGGAATTATAAACTCTGTTTACCTATATGAAAACAGGTCTTAATAAAAATATATTGCTATTGTACAGTATATTTGGAAGTAAATTTTAATATGCTAAATTCATAAGTATTAGAAAAATTTGTATATGCCGTAGATAGTTTAGTTTAACAGAAAGGTTTAATGAGTAAATGAATGATACAATTACTGCTATTTCCACTGCGGTGGGCAATTCAGGAATAAGTATAATAAGGGTAAGCGGGGATGAGGCTTTCAGCATAGCAGGAAGACTGATGAATATATCTCCTGAAAAAGTAAATGAAATACCGTCACATACAATAAGATATGGTTTTATATATGATGAGGATAAGGTAGTAGATGAAGTTTTAGTTTCGTTTATGAGAGCGCCGAAGACTTATACAAGAGAAGATGTGGTAGAGATAAACTGTCATGGTGGTGCATTTATAACAAGAAAAATTTTAAAATGTGTTGTAAAAATGGGAGCAAGACTTGCAGAGCCGGGAGAGTTTACAAAAAGAGCATTTCTCTCAGGCCGCATAGATATAACACAGGCAGAAGCTGTCATGGATATTATACGAGCGGATAGCGATTATGCATTAAAATCCGCAACGGGAAGATTGAGAGGAGGGATAGGCGATAAGCTGAAACCCGTAAAGGAGGATATTTTATCCGATATGGCTTATATAGAAGCCGCCCTTGACGATCCCGAACACATATCCCTTGACGGTAAAAGTATGGAAATAAGGGAGCGAGTTGAGAAAAACATAGCCTTACTGAGCCATATTTTAGAAAATGCCGACAACGGAAGAATAATAAGGGAAGGAATAAAGACGGTAATAGCAGGCAAACCGAATGTTGGAAAATCATCATTTTTGAATTATATTTCAGGAGAAGATGTAGCAATAGTTACGGATATTCCCGGAACTACAAGGGATGCTCTTTTTCAAAATGTGAGTCTTGGGGATATTTCTTTAAATATTTTTGATACCGCAGGGATAAGAGAAACCGACAATGAAATAGAGAGGATGGGAATAGAGAGAGCAAAGGAGCATCTAAATGATGCGGACCTTGTGCTTATGATGGTGGATGTTTCAAGAGAGATTTCAGAGGAAGATAAAGAGATACTGGAGAGTATAAAGGATAAGAAGAGTATAATTATCTTTAACAAGACGGATTTGGAGAGAAAAATTGATGTAAAGGACTTTGAGGAATGCGGTCTGCAAACTGTTGAAATTTCTGCAAAGGAAAGAAGAGGGATAGATAAGCTTTCTGATATTATAAAGCAGATGTTCTTTAACGGAGAACTTGATTTTAACAATGAAATTTATCTTTCAAATATTCGACAGGCGGAAAGCATAAAGAAAGCCATAGAAAGTTTATATATGGTAATTCAATCAATGGATATGGGAGTTTCAGAGGATTTTTATACCATTGATTTGATGAATGCTTACAATGCTATAGGAGAGGTAACAGGAGATACAAGCAGCGAGGATTTGGCAGATAAGATTTTTAAAGATTTCTGTATGGGAAAATAGTGAAGAATGTTTCACGTGAAACATTTTAGAACTTGGATAGATGATGGTTATTTTTATAGGCTACGCAGAATATTGAGGGAAAAGGTACCCGGTGTAAAGTATGTTTTATTACAGTTAATATATGATAAAAATCCGGTAATATAAGAGAGTGAATCAATAAAAAGATATGGTATGGATATATAAGCTCGTTACGGGAGAGAATGAATAAAAAGTAATGGAGGGAGTTAGTTCGAGAGAAACGAGAAATAAATTACCGTTATAGTAAGAAAAACAAACCGTCAGTTAAGCTGTAGATAAAATATTATAGGAGGATTGTTATGCCGTTTATAGGAGCAAAGATAAGCAAAAAAGTTACCAAAGAGGAAGAGATTGTACTCAAAGAAAAATTAGGAAAGGCAATTGAAATAATTCCGGGCAAGAGTGAAAACTGGTTGATGATAAATTTTGAAAGCGAGAGCAGTCTTTATTTTAAAGGAAGTAATGAAGAAGATATAGCTTTTATTGAGATTAAAATTTTTGGAACTGAAAACAAAGAGGCTTTTAACAGACTGACGAGCGAGGTTACAAAAATATTCGGAGAGGTAATCGGAATAAAGGCTGAGCAGATATTTGTGAAGTATGAAACTACAACTAATTGGGGCTGGAATGGAAGTAATTTTTAAATGTTTCACGTGAAACATTTAAAACAGAAAAACTTTATGTGAGGAACTTTCCGACAGATAAAGGGCGAAAAAAATAGACGGAGATTTGTAGTATATAAAGATAAGGAGAGGTATGAAGAAAGGCACGAGTATAGTATTTACGGGAGATATAGGCTTCGATAAATATATGGACGGAAAGTGGGATGATGAAGAAATTATTTCAAAGGAAGTGCTGGATTTTTTGCATAGCGGAGAGCATGTTGTTATCAATGTTGAGGGGGCGGTAGTCAGCGACGAGAAGAAAACGGAGATTGCAGGCACGGGACCGCTTGTACATTATATGAATGTAGGTGCAACAAAGGTCTTTGAAAGGATGAAAGCCGATATATGGAATATTTGCAATAATCATATAATGGATGTAGGAGAAGCGGGAGTAGCTGAAACTATGAGGCAGTCGGCTTTGCATAATGCTAAGACTATTGGTGCGGGAATGAATATAGACGAGGCTTCCATGCCGATAATTTTAAGTGAGGCTGCCGGAGTTGGACTTATAAGCGTAGGCTACAGGAGAGGATGTAAGCCTGCCGATACCGACAGTGCAGGCTGTTTTATGTGGCACGATATGGAAAGGATAGAGCGGCGGATAGCTGAAATAAAGAGCAAGTGCCGCTGGTGCGTTGTGATGGTACATGGCGGAGAGGAGTTCACAGCTCTGCCATCTCCGTATACAAGAGATAGGTATCTTAAATATCTTGAAATGGGCGCAGATATAATAGTTTCACATCATCCTCATGTACCGATGAATTATGAAACGGTAGGAGAAAAAATAATTTTTTACTCTCTGGGGAATTTTATATTTGATACTGATTATCAAAGAAGTCAGTTTAATACTGAATTCGGTATAGTAATACGGATTGATTTTAATGAAAAAAATTATACTTGGGAGGCGTTGGGCATAGAAATAGACAGAAAAAGCGAGCAGGTTATGAAAGCGAAGCTGCCCGAAATTTTTGTGGATGTGCCTGAAAAAGAGTATAATCTGCTCGTGCCGTTGGCGGCTAAAATGCTGGTTTCAGCGTATAAAAGGCAGGTAATATTTTTAAATCCTAAGGAATATGCGGATGCGTCTGAAGAAAAATGGAGAGAAAACTTTTCAAATCCGAAAAGAAGCGGAAGGGTTGAGGGGGAAGGTCTGGACTTTCTGATACTGTGTCCGCTGGCTGAAAAAGCTGAGAATAATGAGTGGATGAAAAGTTCTTTAGAGGGAGTTAAACAGTATATATTAGCTCAAATATAAAAGCTTTAAAAGAGTAATTAACTCTTATAAATAATTTGTGAAAGATACTTGGCAAATTATCCGGGATAACTTATAGGAAGAAGATTGATGGGCTATAAGAATCCTTATGCGGAGAGAGTCGGTTCTCTTGCTCCGCAGACGAAATAAAGAAAGGTTTAGGGAAATTATGTTATATATGCATTTAAGCCTAAGAAGTATATTGAATTGCTGTTGAAATTTAGAGAGAAATATATAGAGGAGCAGATTTGAAAAAAATATTGAGGGTATCCGCCGGAGTGGGGTTAGTTATTGCAACTATATTTGTGATTTTTTTGACAATTTCTTTTATACGGCATAAGCTGAGCCTGCTAAAAGAAAAGAGCCTGCTTATACCGTTAGGAGAGCTTGTTGAGGTTGATGGGCACAAAATCAGTATATATACGGAGGGCAAGGGTAAACATACACTGGTATTTTTGTCGGGAGGCGGAACAGCCTCGCCAATTCTGGACTTCAGGTCATTATACTCATTGCTAAGTGATGATTATAAAATTGCGGTAGTGGAAAAATTTGGATACGGTTTCAGCGATATCATAGATGGCGACAGAACTATAGACACGGTTTTAAGGCAGACGAGAACTGCACTCAGTATGGTCGGAGCGGATGGTCCTTATATTCTCTGCCCTCATTCAATGTCGGGAATAGAGGCTTTATACTGGGCACAACAGTACCCGGAGGAAGTAGAAGCAATTGTCGGATTGGATATGGCAGTTCCCCAATATTATGACAGGATGAAGCTTAATCTGCCTCTGATGAAATTAGGGCAATATGGAGCAGCTCTTGGAGTTACAAGATGGATTCCTAAGCTTTCGGAGGTAGATGCAATCAGGTTCGGAACGCTGACAGATAATGAGAAGG
>JBHADN010000076.1:0-6590 GCA_041855085.1 Catonella sp. | reverse complement strand
CTTAACTCCCTTATATCTCTCGATATGGTAGCCTGAGTTACATCGTAGCCGTCATTTCTTAAAAGCTCTAACAATTCCTCCTGAGTTCCTACTTCTGTATCTCTTATAAGCTCTAAAATTTTGTTATGCCTTTTATTTTTCATACTGCTCCTCTACACATCCAGAAATTTTTCTCTCATTTTATCAAAAAACTTGAACTCATTAAACCTTAAAAAAGGAACGGTCTGCGAGGATTTTACTATACTTACGCTGTTGCCCGGCATCAAAATTATGCCCTTGTTTCCGTCAAAGCTTACTACCGCCTCTGCCGGCTCGCTCTTTTTACGCCACTCCACCGTAATATTTACCTCGGATGAAGACGGTATGATAACCCCCCTTGAATTTAAGCTGTGAGGACATATAGGCTGTATTCCCAGCACCTCGGCATTCGGCATAATTACCTCTCCGCCTGCCGAAAGATTGTAGCCTGTCGAGCCTGTAGGGGTTGTAACTATAACTCCGTCACAATAATAGCTGTTCATCAGTTCTCCGTCTATATGTACGGAAAGTGACATAGCTCTTACCAAGCCCCCTCTGGCAAGCACAATATCATTAAGCGCATTTGCTTCATATACCGTTTTGCCCTCTTTGATAACCCTGCCTCTTATCATAAATCTCTCTTCTACCTTGTAAGTTCCTGATATTACCGCATCTATCGCGCTGTATATATCGGAAATCTCCACCTCGGCTAAAAAGCCCACAGTGCCGAGATTTACCCCTACTATAGGCACATTCCTCGAAGAAAGTTCTCTTGCCGCCTGAATTATAGTTCCATCTCCGCCAAAAGCAAAAACCGCTCTTACATCCTCCGGCAAATCGGAGAGGTCTGTGAAATTCTCCATCAGCTCAAAGCCTTCTTTTCTTATCCCCAGTACATAGCAGGCTGCTCCTCTGCTTTCTATGTAAGCTTTTATTTTATTTACATCAACTGTATATGCTCTGGTAGAACAATTAACTATTAAACCTAATTTTATCATTTACTCTCACGCTTCCGACTTGTTTAAGACTAAAAACGCTTCCTCCGTTACTTTTTCTACATCTCCGGTTACATCTTCAAACCTTTGCTCATCCGTAATTTCGCCGCATTTATCCAAATAAAGCAGATACTCTATATTTCCTTCCGGTCCCTTTACCGGGGAAAAGGTAAGCCCCTTAACCGTAAAGCCGAGTTCTATACTGAAGCCCGTTACCTGCTTTATGACCTCGTTGTGAACCTCTATATCCCTTACTACGCCCTTTTTTCCTACCTTTTCTCTCCCCGCCTCAAACTGAGGCTTTATGAGGCAGACCATGGAAGCTTTTTCTTTCAACAGACCTGCCGCTGCCGGAAGCACCTTTGTAAGAGATATGAACGAAACATCCACAGAGGCAAAATCCGCCTTTTCCGGCAGGTCCTCTTCCTTTACATAGCGTATGTTGGTTTTTTCCATAGAGATTACCTTGGGATTTTCCCTCAGTTTCCATGCAAGCTGGTTTGTGCCCACATCTATCGCATATACTCTTTCCGCACCGTTTTGAAGCATGCAGTCCGTAAAGCCTCCCGTAGATGCACCTATATCTATACAAACCTTGTCGTCAAGCTGCACATTCCAGACTTCTACCGCCTTTTCAAGTTTAAGCCCGCCTCTGCTCACATATCTGAGGGTTTTCCCCCTTACCTCTATATCCGCTTCCGTATCAAACTTACTGCCTGCCTTATCCTCGCGCTGTCCTTTTACAAACACATCCCCCGCCATTATGACAGCCTTCGCCTTTTCCCTTGACGAAAAAAAGCCTCTCTCAACCAACAGTACATCCAGTCTTTCTTTCATTTTTTTACCTTCTGAACAATTCATCATCAAGCTGTGAAACGATTTCTTCTTTTATCCTCTCGGCAATTTTATCCGGATCGAAGCCGTATTTCGCCCAAAGTTCTCCTATACTTCCCTGTTCTACAAAGCTGTCGGGGAGCGTGACCGTCATAAACCTGTAATTAAGCTCTTTAAGGGCTGCCGCCGCCATAAATCTCTCTGTATAGCTTCCCGTAAAGACACCCTCCTCAAGCATGACTATGGTGCTGTGATCCTCTTTAAGCTCTGTCAGCAGGTTTTCATCTGCCTTGTCTAAAAATCTTATATTTACAACGGTAGGCGTAAGCTTGCTTGCTTTCAGCCTCTCCGCCACCTCAAGAGCAAGTCTTACAGTCTTTCCCGTGCCGAATATTGCTATATTTTTGCCTCTTTCGAGTATTTCATTTACATACTCCCTCAAAGGACAGACCGACTTTACTTCAATTTCATCCGCCCCGCCCCTTGGATACCTTACCGCCACAGGCCGATTTAAAGAATATGCGTATTTTAACATCTCCCTGAGTTCCGTCACATCCTTCGGGCTAAGCACCGTAAGTCCGGGGATTACCGAGAGATAACCTATATCAAGTATTCCCTGATGAGTTTCTCCGTCACTTCCCACCAAGCCTGCTCTGTCTATAGCAAAAACTACCGGAAGCTTTTGCAGACAGACATCATGGATGAGCTGGTCAAATGCTCTCTGCAAAAATGTGGAATATATGGCTACTACAGGCTTTAAGCCCCCTGCCGCCAGCCCTGCCGCAAAGGTTACCGCATGCTCCTCCGCTATACCTACATCGAAAAATCTTTCAGGAAATTTCTTCTTAAAATTATAGAGTCCCGTACCGTATGGCATTGCCGCCGTGATTGCCACCAGTCTTTCATCCTGCTCCGCCATCTCGATTATCGTATCGGAAAACACCGATGTACAGCTTTTTTCTTTCTGAACGCTTAAAAACTCTCCGGTACTTATATTAAAAGGCTCTACTCCGTGAAACTTTGCCGGATGCTCTTCCGCCTTTTTATAGCCTTTTCCCTTTTGAGTAATTACATGTATAATAACCGCTCCGTCCACCCTGCCCGCATTTTCAAGAGCTACACCTATGTCTTTCATGCTGTGGCCGTCAACCGGACCCAGATAAGTAAGTCCCATATCTTCAAAGAACATTCCCGGCACAAAGATTCTTTTTATGATATCCTTTGACACCTTAAGCTTTTCAAAAAGCTTCGAGCCGATATTGGGTATTCCCGTTACCGCTTCTCTTACATTGTTTTTAAAACGCAGATACTTTCTGTTTGTGCGTATCCCGTCGAGATAGCCCGCCACTCCGCCTACATTCTCAGATATCGACCTTTCATTGTCATTTAATATTATAATCAGGTTCGACTTAAGCGTACCCGCATTGTTAAGAGCCTCCAGAGCCATGCCGCCCGTCATTGCGCCATCTCCTATGACCGCAACTATCTTTTCCCCGGTCTTCTTTATATCCCTTGCAGCCACCATACCGAGTGCCGCCGATATGGATGTAGAGGCATGCCCCGTTCCGAACACATCGCAGTCGCTCTCAGTCCTTTTAGGAAATCCCGAAAGTCCGTTTAACTTCCTGAGACTTCCGAAGTTGTCCTTTCTTCCCGTAAGTATTTTGTGAACATAAGACTGATGTCCCACATCCCATATAAGCTTATCCTCAGGTAAGTTCAGGTATCTGTGCAGAGCAAATGTAAGTTCGACCACTCCCAGATTTGAAGCAAGATGTCCGCCGTTTTCGGCAGTAGTTCTAATCAAAAGACGCCTTACTTCTTTGGCAAGTTCAGGCAGGCGTGCTTCCGGAATTTTTTTGATATCATTCGCCTTTTTTATATGTTCCAACAATGACATATTCCACCCCGTTAAGTTATCTGTCCCTATTTTTTATATACTCCGTAAGCCTTACCAGAAAGCCGTCATAGCTCCCGTCGGCCTTTGTTGCTTTTTCAAGCTCTTTAATTATGGCTGCGCTGTTCTCCTCTATCATTTCCTTTGCTCTGTTTTCACCTATCAGCTTAAGATATGTAAATTTATTGTTTCTGTCGTCGCTGTGCACCGGCTTTCCGAGCGCCTTCTCATCTCCGCTCATATCAAGCAGATCGTCCTGAAGCTGAAAAACAATACCGAAAGAATTACCCGTTTCTCTTATTTCGTCAAGCCTGTCCGCATCCGCTCCTGCAAGCAGGGCTCCTATTACAAATGCCGCAGTAATAAGTCCGCCCGTCTTCATACTGTATATTTTACGGAAAAACTGCTCATCCTTATGTGCTTTTTCATCCTCCGAAAGCATATCAAGTACCTGTCCGCCTATCATTCCGTTTATCCCTGAATAAAAGAAGAGTTCCTTTGCCGCGCTTGAAATTTTTTTATATTCCTCACAGTCTTCCGTACGGTCAAAAGCCCGCAGCGCCGTTTCCGCAGCAAGATTCAAAAGCCCGTCGCCTGCGAGTATCGCAATCGCCTCTCCATATACCTTGTGGTTGGTGGCTCTTCCCCTTCTCAGGTCGTCATTGTCCATAGCCGGCAAATCGTCATGTATAAGGGAATAGGTATGAATCATCTCGAGAGCTGCCGCAAAAGGCTGCACTATCTTTTCATTCTTCCCTCCGAAAAGTCTGTAAGTTTCAAGCATTATAACAGGTCTAAGCCGTTTCCCGCCCGCAAGCAGGCTATAGTTCATAGCCTCCGAAATTACTTCCGCATCCGAGTCGCATTTCGGCAAAAACTCCATCAAACCGCTCTCGGCTTCATTCTTTCTTTGTTCAAATTCCGCCCGAAACAAACTATTCATCTCCATCTTCCTGTTCTTCAAGCACCTTTATCTGCTTTTCAACTCCCGAAAGCTGCTTATGGCAGTCTTTAACCAGCTTAATGCCCTCGTTGTAAAGCTTAAAAGATTCCTCTAACTTGAGATCCGTTCTTGCCATAAGTACACCTATTTCCTCAAGTCTTCTCATATTTTCTTCAATTGTCCTGCTTCTTTTCTCTGCCATCCTTCTCCTCTATTCCTTCTACTCTTGCGCTTATACTTCCATCCTTAAATATAAGCCTGAGCCTTTCATCAATCTTTACCAGCTTAACGCTGTTTATATTTTCCTTTCTTTCATTTTCCACATAGGCATAGCCGCCTGTAAGTCTTGCCATAGGCGAGCTTCCTTCTATTTTCCCTGCGAGTGCAATAAACTCTCTGTTTACAGCTTCAAATTTTTCTCTTATCATTCCGTTCAGCCTGAGTTTATACTCTGAAAGCCTGTAGTCACAGTCTGTAAGCTTTCTCTGTATGCTTGCCGCAAATCTATCGGAATGTGAATTTAATTCGAGATACATCTGCTTAACTCTATTTTCGGGACTGTGTTTTTTTATAATCAGCTCTCTCTTTTCGACTCCGGCTCTCAGATGCTGTATTCTCATCTGTACATTCCTTGTAAAACCGTCTTTATAACCTGCCAGTTCATCTCTAAGTAAATTCCTGTTCGGCAGGGCTACCGCCGCTGCAGCCGTAGGAGTAGCCGCGCTGTAGTCGGAAACCTCATCCACCAGAGTCCTGTCGGTCTGGTGTCCCACCGCCGATATTACCGGTATAGAACAACTGAACACCGCTCTTGCAAGTTTCTCATCATTAAAGCACCACAAATCCTCCGTAGAGCCTCCGCCTCTGCCTATGATGATAGTATCAACCTTTTCCTTCTCAAACCTTTTAATGCCTGCTATCAGCGATTCCGCCGATCCTTCTCCCTGTACCTTAGCCGGATAGAGTATAAGCTGTACATAAGGGTTTATCTCCTTTGCCGTACGCTTTATATCTTCTATGACCGCTCCCGTTCTTGAGGTAACAATGCCCACCTTGTCCGGAAATCTGGGTATCTCTTTTTTGTGCCTCTCTTCAAAAAGCCCCTCAAGCTTCAGCTTTTTCTTAAGTTTTTCGAATTCCTCAAAAAGTCTTCCGAGCCCCGTTCTTTGTATGGTATCGGCATAAAGCCTGTACTCTCCGAACTTTTCATACACGCTTATCTGCCCGCTCACTTCTATGTGTTGTCCCTCTTCAAGAGCAAAGTCAAGCCCTGCGGCTCTCTTGGAACTCCACATTGCACAGTTAAGGATTGCATAGTCATCTTTTATAGTAAAATAAATATGCCCCTTTTTGTCCTCTTTGCAATTGGAAACCTCTCCGCTTACTCTTACTCTTCTTAAAAAAATATCGTCATTAAATAAACCCTTTATGTATTGGGTAATCTCAATGACCGAATACGCTTCTCTTCTAGCCATTTTCCCGTTCTTCCTTAGGGGCGAATTTAGCGAGCACCCCGTTTATAAATGCGGAAGATTCATCTCCTCCGTAAATTTTTGCAAGTTCTACCGCCTCATTTATAGAAACTTTTTCCGGTATTTCACTGTCAAATTTAATCTCATAAACGGCAACTCTCAGCAGCATAAGATCCGCTTTCGCTATTCTTTTTACTCTCCACTTATTGCTCGCACCGTCTATGAGCAAATCTATCTCGTCCTTCTTCTCTTCTATCGAGAGCACTCTTTCTCTCAATTCTTTTCTATCTTCTTCCTTTATTCCCTCAATTTCAGCATAAAGTTCAAACTGTTCATCCCACTCCTTACTGTCATGGAACTCATAAATAAATATCAACTTTGCCGTATGCTCCCTGAACTCTCTCCTTGTCATAAAACGCCTCTCAGATTAT
>JBHADN010000075.1:0-2548 GCA_041855085.1 Catonella sp. | reverse complement strand
GGAGATGAGGCTCTGCTGAATGGCAAAAATTTAACGGATGCCTCAAAACTTAACTCCAACACCCCTATTTCAGCTATTCTCGGAGAAGAACAAAGGTTAGATATATTTGCCATGTTTGAAAATTCCGACTTGGATGTGGACGCTTCCAAACTTCAAAGGCTTATAAACGGACAAATGACCGCGCCTGAATTTCTTGAACTTATAAAAACTTTACCTGAGGCTGAACAGGCAAAGCTTAACGCTTTAAAAGACTCCCTGCTGTCCTTTGCCGGCAGGGAAAATCCGGCAAACAGCGACCTTTTGTCCGCTCTGTTGCCTCAAAGCGCCTCGCTCAGTGAGGCTGCCGAACATATTAAAAATCTACTTAACTCATCCGTTATCCCTTCCGATGTAAAGCAGGCACTCCTAAAATCCGGCGACTTCAACAAGGTGCTTAAAATGCTCATAGCTACCGACTGGACACTTTCGGCGGATGAAATAGCCGGCAAGGACGCTGTAAACAAGCTTTATAACCGTATGAACGAGCAGATAAACAGGCTTATCTCCGTAGCCGAAAATGCAGGAGCGGCAGGTGCAAAGCTGTCCGCCGATTTGGGACAGACCGGAAAGAACCTGAATTTTATGAATGAAATGAATCAGCTTTATAATTTTGTGGAGCTCCCTGTGAGAATGAACGGTCAGACCGCCACGGGCGATTTATATGTATATTCCGACAGACATAAAAAGCGTTCAGCCGAAGACGGCTCGATATCCTGCCTTCTCCACCTTGATATGAAGAACCTGGGCGGTATGAATATAAGAATAGAGTTAAACGGTGCTTCCGTTTCCACAAGGTTTTTCTTAAATGATGACAGCTCCGGCAAGCTCATAGCCGAAAACCTGCATGAGCTTGACTCAGCCATATTAAGACAGGGCTTTAACCCTAAGAGCGAGGTTGTAAAAACCTCGGAAAAAGAAGAGGAACAAAGCCTGAAAACGGGAGAATTCAATCCTATAAACGATTTTATTCCGAGTGAAATAGAGAATAATAAATATACAAGATATACATTTGATGTGAGAGCATAGCAAATAGATACCGAACTGACAGTCTTATTGCGGGGCTGTAATGCCGAAGAAGTACAGTAACATACCCTTCGGCATTACAGCCCCGATATTTTAAACTTTTACATATTAACAGCAGCAGGCTCCGCCCGAGCATCCGCCGCCCTCCGAGCTTGGAGCGGCAGTTCCGCAGCCCGGAAACGGTCCGAAATGTCTTGTTCTGTCGCCCATTATTTCAAAATATTTGCCGAAACGCGTATTCTGTACCATAGCGCAGGTATTTCCGCACACGGTCATAGGCAGATTCTTTTCAAAGCAATGATGGTCATCCAAGTCGAAGGCAAATTCAGAACCCTGTATACCTCCCTTATATGTAGCTACCTGTCCGTACTGCTCACATATATCCTCCAGATATTCAGGAAGCTTGAAAGCACGCACCGTCCTTGAACTGAACTTAATATTTTCAACAAGCTTCTCTATCTCCGGATTGCCGATAGGAGAAACATAAGAGGTAGTATAACGGAAGTCCTCCCATCCCACCTTTCTCATAAGTCTGCGGAAATCCTCCACATACATAGCTCCGCCTATACACTCTCCGCGAAGCACAGGATGCACCGATATCTCCTCCGGTACTCTTCTGTCCGCAAAAATATCCGAGAAGTACAGTTCTCCGCCGTTTTTAAGCACTCTGTAAACCTCCGAAAGCACCGCCTCTTTATTTGGAGAAAGGTTTATAACGCAGTTGGACACAACTACATCTACGCTGCCGTCCTCTATGCCGAGCTCTTTCAAATCCTCTATATATCCCTTCTTAAACTCCACATTGGATTCCTTATAGCCGAATTTGGCAGCCATCTCGTCCTGATATTTCTTCGCTATGGCTATCTGATCCTCATTCATATCCACACCGATAACCTTACCCTTTTCGCCTACAAGGTATGAAAGCAGATATACATCCCTGCCCGTTCCGCAGCCTAAATCGAGTACTGTACACCCCTCTACCGCCGGAGGAAGAGGAGAACCGCAGCCGTAGAAGCGGTCAAGAATTTCATCGCTTATCATTCCGAGAGCTTCCTTGAGGTAGTCCGGAAATGAATCTGTAGAACAGCAGCACACGCTGGTTTCAAGCTTTCCCTCTTTATTCACGGATATATTGCTGTAATAATCTTTTACCTGTTCACGAATATCTGACATAATAATATCTCCTTTAACTTAAAATATCGGTCTGAATTCAGCATTTACATTGACGAGGCGACTTCTGCAGCGGCTCAAGTATCTTCACAAAGAATATTGAGGCAAGTGCCGCCCCTACCATAGGTCCGACCACATACACAAGAACCGCATTCCATGAAAAAGCTATGGAATACCAGCCTACCAAGGCACCTATTATTCTAGGTCCCATAGCGCGTGCAGGATTGAAGCCCGCATCCGTCATAGGCCCTATAAGGCAGATAAGGCAGGTAACCGTCAGACCTATAAACAGCGGAAATAAATCATCGCTCGGTCT
>JBHADN010000074.1:0-7556 GCA_041855085.1 Catonella sp. | reverse complement strand
GACTCCTTAAGGATTTGGAACAAATTGTCAGAATAAAGAAAGATGATAAAAAGCTTGACATATAGGTATTTGTGCAAAATATACAAAGATGGAGGTGTTATGACGAATATTTGAAAATCACAAAGAAGGCATGGAAAGGATAATCCACATAAAATATCGGTCAAATTTGATTTAAAACCTCCTGTTTTTAGGGTTATTCACAGACTTATCCACATTATCCACAAAAATGGAGATGAAAGATAGGCTGTCAATAATGAAAATCTGTTTTGTAGGTATTGATAAAAATGTGAAAATTGCACTAAAAGCATAAATTCAGACTTGACAGACAATATACAATTATATTTAAGAATAAAATCAATAATAATCAGATAAATCAAAAATAAACAATGAAGACATTTACTTTTAAGCATTTTTTTGGTATAATACAGACAGCTGTAAAGCATTGAAATCTAAAGCCGAAATTTATTTCGGAAGAAAAGAGGTATAGTATGAAATATGTTATAAGCGGAAGAGGCACAAATGTTACGGACGGACTTAGGAGCGCGGTTGAGGAAAAACTGGGCAAGCTTGAGCATTATTTCACCCCGGACACAGAGGTGCATGTAACACTCAAGGTGGAGAAGGACAGGCAGAAGGTGGAGGTAACCGTTCCGATTAAAGGTCATATAATAAGGGCGGAGCAGGTTAGCGATGATATGTATGTTTCCATCGATTTGATTGAAGATATTATAGAAAGGCAGCTTAGAAGATATAAGACAAAACTGATCGACTCGAAGCAGAGTGCAGGAAGCTTTACCTCAGCTTTTATGCAGGAAGATGAAGACAATGATGAAGAGGTTAAGGTTATAAGAACCAAGAGGTTTGCGGTTAAGCCTATGGATCCTGAGGAGGCCTGCATACAGATGGAATTGTTGAATCACAGCTTTTATGTATTCAGAAATGCGGATACGGATGAAGTAAATGTGGTATATAAGAGAAAGAGCGGAGATTACGGTCTTATAGAGCCGGAGTTCTAGTTTGCCTGATACGGAATGCAGACAAATTGTGACCAGATGTTAACAAAGTGTAAAAAATGCCCCCTAGGGGCATTTTTTTATTGAAACATTGCCAAAGTGATGTTAAAATGATAGTTACGAGTTAATGGGCAGGTTTTATAGAGAATTTAATAAAAGAGATAAATAAAAGAGGAAAGTTTATGAGTTTTATTGAGAAGATAATCGGTACGCATAGCGAGAGAGAAGTTAAGAAGCTTAAAAATGCAGTAGATACAATTGAAGAATTAGGTTCCGTAATGGAAAAATTGAGTGATGCGGAGCTTAGCGCCAAAACAGCAGAGTTCAAGGAAAGATTGTCTAAGGGAGAAACCTTGGATGATTTGCTTATAGAGGCTTATGCGGTTGTGCGTGAGGCGGCTTGGAGAGTATTGGGACAGAAGCCGTACAGGGTACAGATTATGGGCGGTATCATTCTCCATCAGGGAAGAATAGCCGAGATGAGAACGGGAGAAGGTAAGACTCTTGTTTCAACTATGCCGGTTTATCTTAATGCCCTCGAAGGAAAGGGAGTTCATGTAGTTACGGTAAATGACTATCTCGCAAAGCGTGACAGCGAGTGGATGGGACAGATACATACATTCTTGGGGCTTACGGTAGGCTGTATATTAAACGATATGGAGCCTGAAGAAAGAATGGCGGCATATAACTGCGATATCACATACGCTACCAATAACGAGCTCGGTTTCGACTATCTGAGGGACAACATGGTCATTTACAAGAACCAGCTTGTACAGAGAGAACTTCATTATGCGGTTATAGATGAGGTGGACTCCGTACTCATAGATGAGGCAAGGACGCCTCTCATAATCTCGGGACAGAGCGGCAAATCCACCAAACTTTACGAAGCCTGCGACATACTCGCAAGACAGCTTAAGAAAGGCTCGGCAAACAAAGAGCTGACCAAGATGGATGCGATAATGGGTGAGGAAGTTGTAGAAACGGGCGACTTTATAGTAAATGAAAAGGATAAAAATGTAAGCCTTACCCTCGAAGGTGTGGAAAAAGTGGAGAGATTTTTCTCCATAGAGAACCTTGCGGATGCGGAAAATCTTGAAATACAGCATAATATCATACTTGCACTTCGTGCGCACAACCTTATGTTTAAGGATCAGGACTATATAGTTAAGGACGATGAGGTACTTATAGTAGATGAGTTTACCGGAAGAGTAATGCCGGGAAGAAGGTATTCCGACGGCTTGCATCAGGCTATAGAGGCCAAGGAGAAGGTTAAGGTAAACAGGGAGAGCCGTACATTGGCTACAATCACCTTCCAGAACTTCTTCAATAAATATAAGAAGAAATCCGGTATGACGGGTACGGCGCTTACGGAGGAAAAAGAGTTCAGAGATATATACGGAATGGATGTAATCTCTATACCTACCAACCGTCCTATACAGAGAATTGACCATGAAGATGCGGTTTATAAGACGAGAAAAGAAAAGCTGAACGCGATAGTCGAAAACATAGTGGCTTCTTATGAGAAAGGACAGCCTGTACTGGTGGGTACCATTTCTATAGAAAAGTCAGAAGAACTTTCAGAGCTGCTTAAGAGAAGAAACATTCCGCATAAGGTGCTCAATGCGAAATTCCATGAGCTTGAGGCGGAGATAGTATCGGAAGCCGGACAGAGAGGCATGGTTACCATAGCTACCAATATGGCGGGTAGAGGTACCGATATTAAGCTCGGCGAAGGAGTTTTGGAGCTTGGGGGACTCAGTATCATAGGTACCGAGCGTCACGAGTCGAGGCGTATTGACAACCAGCTTAGAGGTCGTGCGGGCAGACAGGGAGATGTGGGAGAGTCGAAGTTCTACCTTTCCCTTGAGGACGACCTTATGAGACTTTTCGGTTCGGACAAACTTAAGACAATGTTTGAAACCATGGGACTTCCGGAGGGGGAAGAACTTAATCACAAGATGCTTACCGGAGCTATAGAGAGAGCGCAGAAGCGCATAGAGGGCAATAACTTCAGCATCCGTAAAAATCTGCTTGATTACGACCAGGTAAACAACGAACAGCGTGAGATTATCTATGCGGAGAGAAGAAGAGTACTCGACGGGGAAAGTATGAGAGAGGTTATCTACAAGATGATAACCGATACCGTTGAAAATAAAGTAAATATCTGCATAGGCGAGGATGCTGCGGCGGAGGACTGGGATATAGATGAACTTAACAGGCTTCTCCTTCCGATATTCCCTATGCAGCCTGTAAGACTTTCAGAGGCGGAAGAAAAGCACATGAGGAAAAATGAACTTGTTCAGAAGCTGAAAGAGCAGGCGGTTAAGCTTTATGAAGAAAAAGAAGCGGAATTCCCGGAGGCGGAACAGATAAGAGAGGTAGAGAGAGTTATACTTCTCAGGGTAATAGATACGAAGTGGATGTCGCATATTGACGATATGGATCAGCTTCGTCAGGGAATCGGTCTTTCTGCATTAGGTCAGAAAAACCCTCTGGTTGAGTATAAGTTTGCGGGTTACGATATGTTTGAGGACATGACAACCGCAATAAGTGAGGATACGGTTCGCGCTCTTATGCACATAAGAATAGAGGAAAGAGTAGAAAGAGAAGAGGTTGTAAAGGTAACGGGAACCAACAAGGATGATACCGTTAAGAAAGGTCCCGTTAAGAGAAAAGAAAGAAAAATAGGACCGAATGAGCCTTGTCCTTGCGGAAGCGGTAAAAAATACAAGCAGTGCCATGGAAAGGTTTAAAACAGAAAAGATATGATGCTTTTCTTGCAGGAGCTGCAGCGAGCAGATTTACGCTGCGGCTCCTTTTAATATGGAAAGCAGCCGTTTAGCTTATGGTATTTATAGAGAATAACTATATATATTGATATACTCGATTTTACTTCCCCATGTATATATGCTGGAATCGACTTGTAGTCAGGGCTTTATATCAGGGGAAGGAGAATTTGAGTATGGATAGGAAACTTACAATTAAAGAGATAGTCATTGTTGCTATGATTGCGGCGGTAATCGGGGTAATTTTTACCTTGATGGATTTTGCCTATATGCCTCTGTCATCTTTTTTAGGGGTAGTATTTATGGAACTTACATTCGGTATTTACCTTCTTTCAGGTGCTCTTCCGATGTATCTCGTAAGAAAACCGGGGATTGCGATATTCGGCGGACTTGTAACTGCGGGTGTTAATTTGCTTCTGGGCAGTCCTTACGGTTTGCAGTTGGTACTGGCAGGGCTTCTTCAGGCTGTAGGGATAGAGATTGGATATGCAATCTTAGGTAAATATGAGGGAAATATGAAAAATATGGTTGTGGGGGCTGTTCTCGGTGCTTGTCTGGTTCTTTGCCGAGATACCTACTTCTGGGGTTCTCCTTGGATGTATGGAGGAGCGATAGCTGCCGGTGTAGTTGTTGTAAGACTATTCAGTGCGGTGGTTATAGGAATAATTTTAGTAAAAGTAATTACGCTTGCTTTAAATAAAACAGGAGTATTAAAAGGATTTGCATGTGCAAAATAGCGGATGAAACAATTCTTGAGATAAAGGGCGTTACATATGTATATGACGGAGAGAGGCTTCCGATTTGGAAATCTCTCTCTTGCAGCTTTAGAAAGGGAGAGATACATGCTGTCAGCGGACCGAGCGGCTGCGGCAAAAGTTCCCTGTTATACTTGATAAACGGACTAATCCCTCACATGTATGCGGGCTCATTAGAGGGAGAGATTTTGCTTGAGGGCAGGGATATAACAAGACTGGAGCCGAGGTATCGTTGTGAGGAGATTGGACTTGTTATGCAAAATGCGGAAAGTCAGTTCTGTACCTTTACGGTAGAAGAAGAACTGGCGTTTGGTATGGAAAATCTTGGGCTGCCCCGGGAAGAAATGGCTTACAGAATTAAGGAAATCTTGAATAAAATAGACATGGAAGGCTATGAAGAGGTGGACTTAAACAGTCTGTCGGGCGGGCAAAAACAGAAGATTGCAATAGCTTCGGTACTTGTGACGGAGCCCAAAATCCTGCTTCTTGATGAACCTACAGCCAACCTCGATCCTATAAGCAGAAAACAGATTTTTGACTTGATTGTTAATATTTCTAAAGAAAAAAATATTACGGTAATTATTGTAGAACACAATATACAGGAAATAATTAAAGAGGTTCATCATTTAATACTTTTAGACAGGGAGGGAAATATAAAGTCGGATTTTCGGACGGATTTGGCAGAAGTTGCAGTCTTGCAGACCGAAAATACGGAAAGTTTTTCTACAGGCGGCGCAGTTAAAAATCAATGTCGGGATGAACCTGTTATCAGAATATGCAATGTAAATTTTGCCTATCCTCTCGAGGGCAAGAAGAAGGAAAAAGGGAAAAAGATTTTTTCAGGTCTTAGCTTTGATATTTATAAGGGAGATTTATTGGCTATATTAGGTGAAAACGGTGTAGGAAAATCTACCCTTATGAAACTTCTGTTTAAGATAAACAGACCGGATGGAGGGGAAATAACGGTATACGGTAAATCTCTGGACAAAATAAAAACTAAAGACCTCTACAGACAGATGGGATTGGTTTTTCAAAATCCGGAGAGCCAGTTTATCACAAATACCGTTTGGGACGAGATGATGTTCAGTCTTCGCAGAACCGCGCTCAGTAAGGAGGAAAAGGAAGAGAAGGCGGATAGGATGCTGCGGCGATTTTATCTGGAAGCCTATAAGGAAAAAAGCCCTTTTATTTTAAGCCAAGGGCAGAAGAGAAGACTTAGCGTAGCGGGTATGTTGCTGACCGAACAGAAAATTTTGTTTTTGGATGAGCCTACCTTCGGGCAAGACTTTGAAAACAGGCATGAACTTATGAGGGATATGCAGAAGCTGGTAGAAGCCGGAGTTACTGTCGTTATGATTACCCACGATTTATCCTTGGTAAAACAATATGCAAGCAGGATAGTAAGGATAGAAAACGGGATAGCGGCGGATGATATGACTGTAGTCGATTACTTTTCCAAGTTTAAGGAGAAATAAGGATGTTTGCATACATAGAATCGGAGTCGTACTTGCATAGAAGGAATCCTGTAATCAAATTTTCGCTGGTTTCCTTTATGACAATATTGGTTTGCCTGTCTTATTTTCCGGTTTTCCCTGCGCTCACATTTTTAACGGTTTTTGCCGCAGTTTGGCTGTTGGGCGGAATTCCTCTCGGGAATTTAATAAGACGCTTATTATTTTTTGCGGTTGTGAGTTTTGTTTTTATGCTTTCAATGTTGATCCTCATGGGATTTAATGAGGAGTCCGGAATTGTTTTAAGGATGGGAGTTTTGAAATGGACAGAGGCGGAACTGATACATGGGATGACTTTGGGATTTCGGATTTTAGCCCTTGTAACCCTGTCTATGGGCTTTGTTTTAACAACCCGTCCCGGAGATTTGGTGCTCAGCCTTATTTTGCAATGTAAACTTTCGGCGGTTAAGGGTTATGCCGCAATGGCAACCTATCGTTTTGTTCCGGAATTGCAATCTCAGGTAGAGGCTATCCATCTGGCGCAGGAAATCCGGGGAATCCCTTGGAATAAGGGAATTGTTTCGAGATTTTCGTCCCCATTCCGCATAGCCCTGCCCCTTTTTTGCATAGCTGCAAGAAGAGGAGAGAGGATTGCCTGTGCAATGGAAAGTCGCGGCTTGGGCAGGGAGAATAAAAGAACCTACTACAAGCAGGTAAGGATAGTTAAAGGGGATTGGTTTTTTCTTGTGATATCTATAGCTGTATATGTTATGCTTGCTCTTGTTTTGGTAAAATTAGATTTGTTTAAATTCAATTTAGCTTCGATTAAATAGGGGGTATTGTTATGCCATTTAAAAATTCAAAGATTCATTACGGATTGCCGCATGAGGAATATCCTAAGGAGAGGATAGTCGGTTGCATTGACCAATTAAGACAGGTTATAGGTCTTGAAAGAGAGCCTGTCGGAATTACTCTTTTATTTACAAAGGAGGATTACGACAAATATCCGATTGAGGAAACAAAATTCGCTACAGCCTACTGTGTTATGGTTAAGCAGGCGATAGGCGGAAAGGGAATTAAATGCAGATTGGAACACCATAAATGCGATGGAGGGACTACAGCCTTGGCATTAGAAGAAAGCACGGAGCGCATCGAGAGCGGTCAGGAATATTTTTCTTATCAGTTGTATTCATCCGTAGCGGTGGCGCGCAGGCATCGTGAATCAATCAAGAGCCTGCACAGAATGCCTGTAAGCACATATGGTGTTGCCATTGTACCTCTTCGTGACTGTATACAGACTCCGGATGTGATTATTGCAATGACAAATGCGTTGCAGGCTATGCGTTTTGTCCAAGGGTATTCATATTTTACGGGCAGGAAGCCTGCAATAGACATGGGGGGAATGCAGGGAATGTGCTCTGAACTTACGGTTTCTCCGTATTTAACCGGAGAGATGAATGTAAGTGTTCTTTGCCCGAGCACGAGGATGCTATGTAAGTGGGATGAAAATGATATGTCGGTCGCGGTTCCTTATGAGTTATTTGAGATGAT
>JBHADN010000073.1:0-9230 GCA_041855085.1 Catonella sp. | reverse complement strand
TTAAATATAACTTTTTGCTATAATTTTAATAAAATTTTACATTATGATATACAATATGCTGTTACATGCAAATAAGCTGCCACAAAAAGTGGCAGCTTATTCACATATAGCTGTAATTTAATCTTCGTCCAAAACTTCGATTTCAAGGAAGTCGAAATCAATTTCGTCTATAAAATTGTCCTTGTTAAATCTCGTGCGGCTGTTCTTCTTAAACTCCGTTATATTTTTGTCAAGCCAGAGAGGCTTGCTTAGGTTGTAATTGTAGCAAACCTCGTCTATGGCGGCAAAAATCTTCTTTGTACGGCTTAGTGAAGCATCAGAATTTTCCAAGGTCAAATTTTTAATCATACATCCGTTAGTATATATTTTTGCCCAAATTCTAAACATGTGTGTCTACCCTATGCTCTTTACATTCCAGATTTCATCCGCATATTTCTTTATGGAGGTGTCGGCGGCAAATCTGCCTGCACCTGAAATGTTTATAAGGGATTTTTTGCTCCATGCCCTCCGGTTTCTGTAGTCACCGAGCATATCGTATCTTGCTCTGCAGTAATCGCCGAAGTCCGCAAGGCACATATAAGGATCGGCTATGCCATGGTCGCCTATGAGCAGATAGTGTACTATATCGGAGAAGTCATTTCCTGCTATTCCTCCGCGAAGATAGTCCACAGCCCTCTTTAAACGGTTGTTCTCATCATAATATTTATGTGAATGATATCCATCTCTCCATCTGTCCTCAACCTCCCTGTCGGTCATTCCGAAGATATAGATATTTTCTCTGCCTACAGCCTCGGAAATCTCAACATTCGCTCCGTCAAGCGTACCGATGGTCACAGCTCCGTTTATCATAAGCTTCATATTTCCGGTGCCGGAAGCCTCCTTGCCGGCTAATGAAATCTGCTCGGATACATCGCTTGCAGGCATTATATGTTCCGCCATGGTAACTCGGTAATTTTCAAGGAAAACTACCTGAAGCTTCTTGCTTATAACAGGATCTTTAGCTATTTCTTCGCTGAGCGCCACAATCAGTCTTATGATGGATTTTGCCCTGTCATAGCCCGGTGCAGCCTTTGCGGCAAAGAAATATGTCTGAGGTACTATATCCAGATTAGGGTTTTCTTTCAAATCGAGGTAAAGTGCCAAAATCTGAAGTGCATTTAAGAGCTGGCGCTTGTATTCATGAAGCCTTTTTACATGCACATCGAATACGGACTCAGGGTTTACCTTTATGCCGGTGTCATGAAGAAGCATCTTTGCGAAGTTCTGCTTGTTTAGGGCTTTAATCTCCGCAAGCCTGTCTAAAACGTTGCTGTCCTCCTGAAAGGCAAGGAATTTTATAAGCTCGGGACCGTTCTTTCTGTAGCCGTTTCCTATCAGTTCATCAAGAAGAGAAGAGAGCATAGGATTTGACTGGCAGAGCCAGCGTCTGTGAGCAATTCCGTTGGTAACATTGGTAAACTTTTCGGGAGTGTCCTCATAAAAATCCTTAAATACGGATTTCTTAAGTATGTCGGAATGAAGCTCGGATACTCCGTTTACGCTGTGTGAGCCCATGATGCTGAGCGATGCCATGTGAACCACTCCGCCGGAGATGAGTGACATTCTCTGACATTTTCCGAGGTCTCCATGTGAATTTTCAAAAACCCTCCTGCAAAATCTCTCGTTTAATTCGTGTATAATCTGATAGATACGAGGCAAGAGCCGGCGCATCATATCCTCCGACCATTTTTCAAGAGCCTCGGCAAGCACGGTATGGTTAGTGTAGGCTAAGGTACGGCTTATTATATTAAATGCCTCATCCCACTTATAGCCATGCTCATCCATAAACAATCTCATAAGCTCGGGAACTACAAGTGCAGGATGGGTATCGTTTATATGTATTGCAGACTTTTCCGCAAAATTATCCAAAGTCTTGTAATTTTTTATGTGGTCCGCAATGATATTCTGAACGGATGCGGAAACAAGGAAGTACTGCTGTTTAAGGCGAAGCTCCTTGCCCTCGTAATGGTTATCTCTCGGATAGAGTACCTTGGAGATAAGCTCAGCCTTACTGTTGCCGAGTGTCGCTCTGGCATAATCTCCGTTTGAGAAGGAACTCATGTCAAAGGTTTCGATGTCGCGTCCTCTCCATACTCTCAGTACGCTGACGCCTTTAGAGTCGGATCCGGATATCATCATATCATAAGGAACCGCTTCCACTTCCTCGCAGTCTTTTTGTTCCACTACAAGTCCGTCCTCGCTCCAATGCTCCTCTACATGACCGCCGAACTTAACTATAAAGGTCTTGTCGGTACGAGGAGAGAGCCATACTTCTCCGCCCGGCAGCCAGACATCCGGGAGTTCCATCTGCCAGCCGTCAACTATGCGCTGGCGAAAGAGTCCGTATTCATAGAGTATGGAAAATCCCATAGCAGGGTAATCAAGGGAAGCCAGAGAGTCCATAAAACAGGCTGCAAGCCTTCCCAGACCGCCATTGCCGAGCCCCGCATCAGGCTCCATTTCATATAAGTCCTCCAAGTCATAGCCATGCTTTGCAAGAGTTTCCTTGTAGGTGTCTGTAAGTCCTAAGTTGTACAGGTTATTTTTAAGCGAGCGTCCTACGAGAAACTCCATACAGAGATAGAAAACCTTTTTACCGCCTGCTTTGTTCGTAGCCTGTTTAAATTCGCGTTTCTTGGCGAGCAGGACATCCTTAACCGTCATTGCGGTAGATTTATATACCTGCTCTTTAGTGGCGTCTTCAAATGATGCTCCAAAGTATCTCGAAAGCTTGTCGAGAATTGCGGATTCAACATTTTCCATTTTTACAAATTCTTTTGACAAAATGACCTCATTTCCGGTGCTCTGGTAAATACACCTGTGTTTATTCGTGATATACCTCGGACTATGCCGAGTATACGGTTTGCGTAAATGCCTACGCATAGATTATCACACAGATTTTATGCAAATGCAAGTTTTATGAAAATCTGTGTGATAATGTGTTATACCTTATATTCAGGCTATATATTTGTGCTGTAACCGCCTCGGGCTGTTATCTTCCCAAAAGCCAGGTATACATTTCGTTGTATTTGACTGCGGAATTTGCCCAACTGAAGTCTATTGTGGCAATGTACCTGCGCAGCTTATCCCAATCCTCTTTGTTATTGTAGTACAGGTTTACTGCACGATAAATGGCATTTGCCATTTCAGAAGGATTGTAGGAGGCGAAGGTAAATCCGTTGCCCTCTCCGAGGCTGCAATCTCTTATGGAGTCGCGAAGTCCTCCGGTTTCTCTTACTATAGGAACTGTACCGTAACGGCAGGCTATCATCTGAGAAAGTCCGCAAGGCTCGGATTTGCTAGGCATAAGGAAGAGATCCGCACCCGCATAGACCTTTCTGGAGAGGTCTTTGTTGTAGGTAATCATAGCCGCTACCTTGCCTTTGTACTGCGACTCAAGCCAGAGGAAGTAGTCCTCGTACTTTCTGTCGCCTTTTCCGAGTACGACAAGCTGCACCTCGGTATTTTTTATTATTTCTTCCATAGCCTGAGTGATGAGGTCAAGTCCCTTGTGTGCAACAAGTCTTGATATAATCGCAATAACGGGAACATTTGCATCCTCATTCAGTCCCGCAAGCCTTTGAAGCTCCAGCTTGTTCTGCGCCTTACCCGTGAAATCGTCAGGAGTGTAGTTAAATGCAATTGCCGTATCGGTGGCAGGATCGTAGCCCTCGGCATCTATTCCGTTCAGTATCCCCCTTGTCTTCCAACTGTTCTTCTGTATCATTTTCTCAAGGCCGTGGGCAAATGCCGCGCTCTCCAGTTCTTTGGCGTAGGACTCGCTTACCGTAGTCACACAGTCGCTTGTTTCTATAGCGCCCTTAACCAGATTTATACAGCCCTCATATTCCACAAAAGCGCCCGCTTCAGGAGGCAAGTCGAATACGGTAGGAAGTATTTCAAGGTCATACTGTCCCTGATACTCTATGTTGTGTATAGTAAAGATAAGCTTGATATCGTAGTGATACTTGCTGTTGTTGTAAATAGGTATGAGTGCGGTCTGCCAGTCGTTGGCATGTATAATGTCGGGAATAAAATCTATGAAGTAAAAGCTGTCCATAACCGCTTTGCTGAAAAATGCATAGCGTTCGGCATCATCATAGAAACCGTAAAGCCCGTCACGATTGAAGTAATACTCGTTGTCGATGAAATAATAAGTGACATTGTCCTGCTTGAGTTCAAACAGGCCGCAGTAGAGATTTCTCCACGAAAGTCCTACATTGTAGTTGCAGAGATACTTAACGGAGTTCTTAAACTGCTCTCCCATGTCACTGTAGTAAGGCATTATAACCCTTACATCGTAATCTCCTCTTGCGGCAAGTGCCTTAGGCAGACTTCCGAGAACCTCGCCAAGGCCTCCTGTAGCTGCAAAAGGAAGTACCTCCGAACCGGCAAAAAGAATTTTTATTCTTTCAGGAGAAGTTTTTTTGCTCTTCTTTACGGCTTTTGTAATCTCTTTATTTACCATAGCGGCAACCTCTTCCGGATTATCATCAGTTTTTACGGTTTCTTTTTTAGCTTTTACGGTTTTTGCAGCAGTCCTCTTTTTAGCGCCCGTCTTGCCTGTACTTTCTTTTTTTGCGGTCTTTTTCTTCCCGGTCTTTTCTTCGGACTCTGCGGTTGCGGCGGCAGCTTCGGACTTTTTAGCCGCCGCTTTTCTGGAAACGGATTTTACAGCCTTTTTAGAAGCGGCTTTAGGAGCGACTTCAGCCGGTGTATCGGCATTGTCCGCTTTTACTGTATCTAAAGCCTTGGCTTCTACCTCTTTTTTATCTGTATCAGCTTTCTTTCTTGGCATTTTTTCACCTCATCTTAGTTTTAGTCTGGAGCGGTAAAGCCCGATACGGAAACTGCATAGGCTAAGCCGTCATAATTACGGGCTACAGCATGGAATTTTTCTCAATATAGAACGGATGACCTTCACAGCCGCTCAGATATCTTCCACCGCGTACAACAACTCTCTTGTCAGTTATAAGATAGTCTATGGAGCAGTTGCGCTCAAGTACACAGTCCTGCATTACGATACTGTTTCTTATAACGGCGCCCTGCGACACGGTTACATCTCTGAAAAGTATGGAGTTTTCCACTATACCGTCTATGATACAGCCGTCCGCTATGATGGAGTTCTTAACTCTGGCATTCGGACCGTATTTGGTAGGTGCGGAGTCCTTTACCTTGGTGTACACAGGATAGTTGTCGCTGTGGAAAAGCTGACGCCTTACATCGGAGTCCAGTATAGCCATATTGGCTTCATAATATCCCGCCAGAGAGTCTATACAGGAAAGATGTCCTGTAAACTCATAGCCCATAACCTTGAGCTTTTCAAGGCGAGGAGCGATGATATCTCTGGAAAGACTTACGGTACCGTATATAAGGGAATCACGCACAAGCGACTTAAGGAGCTGGCTGTTGAATACCCATACATTTAACGAGAAATTCTTTTTGCCGCTTATGGTCTTCTGCACCTTAAGGTCGGTAATTCTGCCCTCGGCGTCTATCTCAAATATGCTGCTTGTACGCTCTATAGTTCTCTTGCTGGTGTTTTCCTGATACACACCCGTAATATCCGCGCCTGAAGCCTTGTGGAAATCGATAATCTTGTCGTAAGGAAGATTGCAGACTATGTCACAATCGCTCATTATAAAGTATTCTTCATCGCAATGCTCAATGAAGGTTATGGAGTTCTGCAGGGCTTCAAGCCTGTTTGTGTAGAGAGGACCGCTGCTTGCCTCGCCGAAAGGAGAGAGTATGATAATACCCTCGTTTTTTCTTGCAAGATCCCAGTCCTTACCTGTTCCTACGTGCTTCATAAGGCTCTGGTAGTTTGACTTTGTAATAAGACCTACCTTGGTCACTCCTGCATTTACCATGTTTGAAAGTATAAAATCTACCAGTCTGTATCTGCCGCCGAAAGGAACGGAAGCCATAGTACGCTGACCGGTAAGCTGTGAAACATTTTTATCATGAATATTTGAAAAAACTAAACCGACTGCTGCCATTTTAACCTCATTTCTTTATAATATGTTTATTTCATATCTTCTTCAATCATAGTTCCTGTTTCAACTTTAACATTGGATCCGACAGTCACATTTGCGCCTATTACCGTTATGTCCTTGGCAGTACTCATGTCTTCGCCTATTACCGCACCGTTTTCCACCACACAATCGGCATCAAGTATGCTGAAGTCTATGGTAACATCTTCTCCGATATCTACATTAGGCATAATCACGCTGTTTTTAATTACAGTTCCCTTGCCAACCTTTATTCCGGAGAACAGCACGGAGTTGATTACAGTTCCCTCTATCTCGCAGCCCTCCGCTATTATGGAGTCTGAAATCTTGGCATTGGTACCTATGTAGTGAGGGTGCAGAGGATTGTGTCTGAAAGAAATCTTCCACTCAGGGTTTGAGAGGTCAAGCTCGGGAGCTTCTCCGAGTAAATCCATGTTCGCTTCCCAGAGAGAGCGGATAGTTCCCACATCCTTCCAGTAGCCCTTAAACGGATAGGCATAGAGTGCACAGCCGTCCTCAATCATAGAAGGTATGATATTTTTACCGAAGTCGTTGGAGGACTTAGGATCTTCCTCGTCTGCCTTAAGATAGTTTACAAGCGTGTCCTTGTTAAAGATATAGATACCCATAGAAGCCTTGGTACTCTTCGGCTTTGCAGGTTTTTCGGCAAATTCGGTTATGCGGTCGTTTTCATCCGTGGCAAGTATGCCGAAACGCTTCGCCTCTTCAAGTGTAACATTTAATACGGCGATGGTAACATCCGCGTTGCGCTCTTTATGGAACTCCAGCATTTTGTTGTAGTCCATTTTATAGATGTGGTCGCCTGAAAGAATAATTACATATTCAGGATCATATCTTTCTATAAAGTTGAGGTTTTGATAAATGGCATTGGCTGTACCCTTGTACCAGTCGCCTCCCTTACTTTTCTGATATGGCGGAAGGATATGTACACCGCCGTAGTTTCTGTCCAAATCCCAAGGAGAACCGTTTCCTATGTAGTCATTTAACTCAAGCGGCTGATACTGAGTAAGCACACCTACAGTATCGATATCCGAGTTTATGCAGTTGGAAAGCGGAAAGTCGATTATTCTGTACTTGCTGCCAAAATAAACTGCAGGTTTTGCAACTTTTTTTGTCAGAGTATAAAGTCTGCTTCCCTGACCACCCGCAAGCAGCATGGCAAGACACTCTTTTTTTCTTAACATTGTGAACCTCCTGTATATATAATTATCCTAGAACAACCGCAGCCAATGGAGGAACGGTAAGGCTCAGGTAGTATTTCTTTCCGTCAGTTTCTCCGGATTTTGCACTCAGCCTGCCTTCGTTGGTTATACCGTTTCCGCCGTATTTTACATCGTCGGTATTGAATACCTCTTTGTATGCCTTTCTTTTATTAACTCCTATAAGATAGTTCGTTCTTTTGACAGGGGCGAAGTTTATTATAAAAATAAGCTCCTTTCCCTTTTTGTCAATTCTCTTGTATGAGATTATATTGTGGTCGGAGTCCTCCGTATTTATCCATTCAAAGCCCTCCCAATTGTCCTCTATCTCCCAGAGAGCCTTGTTTTTCAGATAAAAATGGTTGGCATCCCTTACAAAGTCCTTAAGCCTGCGGTGAGCCTCAAAGTCCAAAAGCTCCCAGTCAAGCTCTCTGTCCACCTGCCACTCGGAAAACTGTCCGAACTCGCTTCCCATAAACATAAGCTTTTTGCCGGGATGGCTCAGCATATACATAAGGAAGCCCCTGAAACCGTCAAACTTCTGGTTGTAATCTCCCGGCATCTTATTCAGGAGAGAGCCTTTTCCGTAAACCACCTCATCGTGTGAAATAGGCAGGATGTAGTTCTCCGCAAAAGCATATACCATAGGAAATGTAAGTTTTCCATGTTCGTATTTTCTGAAATAAGGATCGGTCTTAATGTATGAAAGCGTGTCGTTCATCCAGCCCATATTCCACTTGTAATGGAAGCCGAGTCCGCCGTCGATGGTAGGCTTTGTTACCAGCGGCCATGCGGTAGACTCCTCCGCAATCATAAGCGTGTCGGGGCTTTGCGAGCAGACCGCATGATTTAATTTTTGCAAAAATGCTATAGCCTCAAGATTCTCCATACCGCCTCTGTGGTTAGGGCACCATTCTCCGTCCGGTCTGTCATAGTTCAGATAGAGCATTGCGGCAACGGCATCAACCCTTATTCCGTCTATGTGATATTCTTTTATAAACATCATGGCGCTCGATACGAGAAATGATTGTATCTCAGGCTTTCCGAAATCAAATATAAGAGTTCCCCAAGACTTATGCTCTCCCCTTAGCGGATTGGGATCCTCGTAGAGAGGAGTTCCGTCAAACCTTGCAAGGGCGAAGGCGTCCTTAGGAAAATGTGCGGGAACCCAGTCCATAATCACGCCGATTCCCGATTTATGCGCCTTATTTACGAGGTACATAAAGTCTGCAGGAGTTCCGTATCTTGAGGTAACGGAAAAATAACCTGTAACCTGATAGCCCCAGGAGGCGGGAAACGGATATTCAGTTATAGGCATAAGCTCGATGTGAGTATAGCCCATGTCTTTTACATAAGGAATGAGTTCGTCGGCGATTTTACGGTAGCTCAAATGATTGCCGTCTTCGTATCTGCGCCAGGAGCCTAAATGCACCTCATATACATTCATAGGTGCGGAAGTGAAGTTTGAAGATTCGGATTTTTTGCTATACCATTTTTCATCCGACCATTTGAAACAGTCGTCAAGGAAATAGACCTTAGAAGCCGTGCTTCCGTCCGTTTCGCTGTGGAAAGCATAAGGATCGGCTTTTAGATGAACGGAATTGTCGGCATGTGTTATCGCATACTTGTATGCGCTGTACTCGGGCACTCCGGGCACAAAAACCTCCCATATACCGTCTTTGGAGGAGCTTGCAGGGTTGGCGTTTCTTTCCCAGTCGTTAAAATCGCCGACAACGGAAACGGCTTTGGCATTAGGTGCCCAAACCCTGAAAATTACACCGGTTTTATTTCTTTTGACAGCTTTATGAGAGCCGAAAAATTTGTATGCAAAATAATTTTCGCCCTGATGAAACAGCTTAAGTTCTTTTGCTGCAGAAATCTTAGAATTAGTCATAAACCTCCCTTTCACTGAAAAACAGCGGCTTCACAAATGTTTTGATAAAAATTATGAAAATCTGAT
>JBHADN010000072.1:0-3774 GCA_041855085.1 Catonella sp. | reverse complement strand
GAGGAGAAGAGGCGGAAAGGGATGAAAACTTCGTAAAGAGGCTTTGTGAGAGACACGGAGTATGCTTTACAGTAAAGAGGACTGATGTGCCCGCATTTGCAAAGGAAAACGGAATGTCGGAGGAGGAGGCGGGCAGAGTAATAAGGTACAATGCTTTTGAGGAGGTACGCATTCTCAAAAATGCAGACAGAATAGCGGTAGCGCATAACAGCGAGGACAATGCGGAAACATTTCTTATAAATCTGGCAAGGGGCAGCGGAATAACAGGACTTACAGGTATAAAGGCTGAAAACGGGAAAATAATAAGACCGCTGCTTTATACGGACAGGCGGACTATTGAGAGGATAGTGGAAAATTTTTCGGAGGACTTTGTCAGCGACAGCACCAACGCTTCGCTTATATATACGAGAAACAAGATAAGAAACGAGATTGTGCCGAGGCTCAAAGAGGTAAATGCAAGAGCGGTGGAACATATAAATCAGGCGGCATACAGGCTGGAGAGGGCAGAGGACTACATACTTGGAGAGAGCGGCAAGGCATATGCAAGATATGTAAGTGAGGGTAAAGATGTTCTTATACGACATTCTATAGCGGTAGAACACGATGTTATAGCCGATGAAGTTCTGTACAGAGCTTTGACAGCCGCAGCAGGCAGGGCAAAGGATATAGGTTACGTACATATAAGTGATATGAAAAGGCTGCTTGAAAGTCAGGTAGGGAGGAGGATAGATCTGCCTTACGGTATAAAGGCTCTGAGGGTGTATGAGGGCATAAGGCTTACCGCGGAGGGAAACGAAAAATTTTGTAAGCCGAAGCTTCCTGAGATGAGGATATCGGTCGAAAAGCCGGGTAAAATAGAAGCGGTACGGGCAGATGAAAATAACATAGAAATCCGATTTGCGGACGGCAGTACAAGAAATCTTGTACAAAGTAGTTGTATCAGATGGTTTGATTATGGTAGAATAGCGAAAGGTATAGCCATCCGCACGAGAAACAGCGGAGATTATATCATTATTTCGGATGATGGAAAAAAGAAAAAATTAAAAAGCTATTTTATAGACAGCAAGATACCGTCGGAAGTCAGAGAAACTGTGCCTGTTGTGGCAAGCGGAAGCGAGGTGCTTTGGGTAGTCGGATACAGAACCGGCGAGGGAGCGAAAATAACAAGGAATACAGAAGAGATTTTGAGGGTAGAGCTGGACTTTTGAAAATGGCGGCGGAGGTAAAAAGTGGCAGAGAGCATTACAACATTACTGGGCGAGGAAGAGGTAGTAAGGCGTATAAGAGAGATGGCGGAAGATATAAGCAGGGATTATGCGGGAAAGTCCATACATCTTATATGTATACTGAAGGGCAGCGTATTTATAACTACGGAGCTTGCAAAATACATAAACTTACCGCTTACTATGGATTTTATGTCCGTTTCAAGCTACGGCGACGGAACGGAAAGTACGGGAAGAGTAAGAATAGTCAAGGATCTTGATGAGAGCATAGAGGGCAAAGATGTACTGCTTATAGAGGATATAATCGACTCGGGCAACACTCTTAGCTTTCTACAGGAAATGCTTTGGACAAAAAAACCTAACTCTCTTAAAATATGCACTCTTTTAGACAAGCCGGAGCGCAGAGTGGTAGAGGGTATAAAGGTTGACTATGTCGGCTTTGAGATACCGGATAAATTCGTGGTGGGATACGGCCTTGATTATGCGCAGAAATACAGAAACCTTCCTTACATCGGCGTAGTAAATTTCGATTAGTTCAGATAGGAGAATAAACTGAAAAATGAAAAGACAGGCGAGAGGCTTAGGCACTTATTTCATAATAATGGCGATAGTTGTTGCGGCTATGCTGCTTTCGGAAAATTTTTATAAGATGAACAGAAACAACTATAATTTTGAAAATTTCAGGGCTGATTTGAAAAGCAAAGCGGTAATAAGTGTGGAAATATACCAAAGTCAGACAGCTCCTGCGGGCGAGGTTTCCGTAGCCCTCTCCGTAAACAAAGAGGTTAAGTCGGTCAGATTTTACACCTCCGATGTGAATGAAGTGGTTTCAGTTCTCAGAGAGGAGAACTTTACTTCATATTATCTGCACGATGTGGAGAAACAGAGCTGGATAGTGACATTTATGCCGTACATGCTCATTTTTGTTATGTTCTTCGTGATGATGATGTTTATGACTAATCAGGGAATGGCAAACAGCGGCGGAAATTCGAAAATGATGAATTTCGGCAAGAGCAGAGCAAGGATGTCTACGGAAAATGACAAAAAAATAACATTTGATGATGTTGCAGGCCTTAAGGAAGAGAAAGAGGAACTAAGAGAGATAGTGGATTTCTTAAAATCTCCTTCCAAATATGCTTCAATGGGCGCAAGAATACCTAAAGGGCTCATACTCACAGGCCCTCCGGGAACCGGAAAAACCTTGCTTGCAAAGGCTGTGGCGGGAGAAGCGGGAGTTCCGTTTTTTTCGATATCAGGTTCGGACTTTGTGGAAATGTTTGTCGGTGTAGGAGCATCGAGAGTAAGGGATTTGTTCAATGAAGCAAAGAGGCATTCTCCTTGCATAGTTTTTATAGACGAGATAGATGCGGTTGCTCGTAGAAGGGGAGCGGGACTCGGCGGAGGACATGACGAAAGGGAGCAGACCTTGAACCAGATGCTTGTGGAGATGGACGGCTTCGGAGTAAATGAGGGAATTATAGTCATGGCTGCGACAAACAGGGTGGACATTCTGGATCCGGCTATACTAAGACCGGGCAGATTTGACCGCAAGGTAGATGTAGGCGTTCCGGATGTAAAGGAGAGAGAGGACATATTAAAGGTACATGCCGACGGAAAGCCGCTTGCAGAGGATGTGGACCTTGAGCAGGTAGCCCGTACTACAGCAGGCTTTACAGGTGCGGATCTTGAAAATCTGCTTAATGAGGCGGCGATAAAGGCGGCTTCGGAGGATAGAAAGTATATAATTGCGGAGGATATAAAAAAGTCGTTCATTAAGGTAGGAATAGGAACTGAGAAAAAGAGCCACATAATATCCGAAAAGGAAAAGCGCATTACAGCTTACCATGAGTCGGGGCATGCCATACTTTTTCATGTATTGCCTGATGTAGGTCCTGTCTACACGGTTTCAGTAATACCTACGGGAAAAGGGGCAGCGGGCTACACCATGCCGCTTCCTGAAAAGGATGAGATGTTCAGCACAAGGGGAAGAATGCGTCAGGATATTATAGTAACTCTCGGCGGGCGAGTGGCGGAGGAGCTTATCCTTGACGATATAACCACAGGGGCTTCGGGAGATATCAAGCATGCTACAAAGGTTGCAAGAGCCATGGTTACAAGATTTGGTTTCACTAATGAAATAGGTCTTGTGAACTATGAAAATGATGACGACGAGGTGTTTATAGGAAGGGATTTGGCGCACACCAGATCTTACAGCGAGGCGGTGGCAAACAAGATAGATGCGGAGGTAAAGAAGATTATAGACGAATGCTATGCGGAAGCAAAAAGAATTATCTCCGAACATCTTGATGTGCTGCATGCCAGCGCAAAGCTTCTCATAGAGAAGGAGAGAATTACGAGAGAAGAGTTCGAGGCGCTTTTTAGTTAAAAAAAGAAAAAAGAGTCTTTAATAGTGAAAAAACACAACAGGATTTGTGAAGAGAATTGCGGCGGATAGTCAAAATATATATAAAAAACAACATATTTTTTAAAAGTTTGTGCAGACTTATTTCGAAAACTGTGCTACAATAATAACTGTAAACCCCAATACATT
>JBHADN010000071.1:0-10351 GCA_041855085.1 Catonella sp. | reverse complement strand
TTCTCATCTTCATTTCTCCCTATATATCTTTATCAAACAAGTAAAATAAAGTGTCAAAACGGCATTCGGTATTTCACCCGTACCAATTCTGACACTTTAAGTTTTACCTTATGCAGATATCGTGCTTCGTTATCTGAGCTTTAACTTCTCCCTGTGTCTTTATATATACCCCGTCAATCTCAAACGGTGTACGTATGACTGAGGTCATAGCTTGCTCTCCCTCATTTACAAAAAGCTCAATAGAATAACGATCCACACTTCGCTAGATTAACATTTTATACACTTCTCTCTTCGGTATTCCTCTATCCGAAGCCACCGCTTTCATAGCCTCTTTTTTATCCATGCCTTTTTCAAGATATATATTCATATGTTCGTTTATATCCATTTCTCTGAAAGAATTTTCACGCTCTTCCTTTATTTCCTGCCTGCTTTTTCCCTCCACCACAAGTACGAACTCCCCTTTAGGTTCTTCCTTCTCGTAATGTGAAAGGGCAGTTTCCATATCGGTCAGGAACACATTTTCGTACCTCTTGGTTATTTCTTTTACAAGGCTTATTCTCCTGTTTCCCAGAGCCGTTAGAAGTTCTCCCAATGTCTTTTTGAGTCTGTGCGGAGCTTCATACAGAACTATTGTTCTTGTTTCATTTTTAAGTTCTTCAAGAATAGCCGCCTTTTCCTTTTTATCTGACGGCAAAAAGGCTTCAAAGGCAAATCTTCCCGTCGACAAGCCCGATAGTGTCAGAGCGGTAATGCAGGCTGCCGCTCCAGGCAGGGAAGTGACCTCAATCCCCGCCTCGTAGCATTGTCTTACAAGCTCCTCTCCCGGATCGGATATGCCCGGCGTACCCGCATCGGTAACAAGCGCAACATTTTCTCCCGACAACATCTTTGAAACAAGCACCTTAGCCTTGTCATATCTGTTGAACTCGTGATAACTCGTAAGCGGCGTCTTTATTCCGAAATGATTGAGCAGCTTTACAGAATTTCTGGTATCTTCCGCAGCTATAATATCCACCTCGCCCAATATGCGCACTACCCTGTAGGTAATATCCTCAAGATTGCCTATGGGAGTTGCGCATAAGTATAACTTTCCCGCCATAAATATCCCTTTCTAATACCTGTAATCTCTCATCATCTCTTCCGTATATCTGCCGTTTTCATCATACACGATGAGCGGCCTTTCAACCGAAAGCCTTGCCCTTCCATGCTTAACCGCCTCAATAAGCACCATGTTGGGCTCTTTGTCAATGCCCGGATATACCAACCTCATACGCTTAGGCTCCAACCTGTGACCTCTGAGGCTTTCAAATATCTCTGCCAGCCTGAAAGGTCTGTGCACCATAAAAAATCGCCCCGAGGGTTTCAAAAGGTATGTTGCGGCTGAGGTAACATCATCCAGTGTACACAACACCTCATGTCTTGCTATATGCTTTGGAGCATCCTTATTTACCATACCATGATTAGCCGCCATGTAAGGAGGATTGGAAATGACCGCATCGAAGCTTTGGCTTTTGAAATATTTTGAAACCGACTTTATATCGCCCTCCACTATATCTATATTCTCTATATTGTTGCCCGCTACGCTGCGCCTTGCCATATCCGCGCTCTCTTCCTGTATCTCAAGTCCCGTAAAGTGAGCCGCCTCCGTCTTTGCATAGAGCAGAAGCGGCAATATTCCGGTCCCCGTGCCGAGGTCTATAACCCTTTCTCCCCTGCCGGCATAAGCAAAGCCCGATAAAAGTACCGCATCCATACCGAAGCAGAATTTATCAGGCGACTGTATTATATGAAGCCCACTTATTTCAAGGTCATCCAGCCTTTCCCTATCCTTAAGTTCAAATCCCATACTATCCTCATTAATCCAAATACGACTTGCTTTCAGCCCTTTCAAGCTCTTCTAAAGCCTTTATCTCCGACGAATCCGGCTCTCTGTCTTTTCTCCTCTTCTTAGGCTTAAATCTCAGGTCTTCTACCCTGTACTCCCTTATCTCCTTATCTCCGCTTTCAAGTTCCAGTATGACCTTTACAAGCTGTTTAAGCACGCTTACCGAGCTTACCTCTCCCTTAAAGCCGTCGGCGGTATCAACTCTGTCGCCTACATCCGGAAGCATAGAATTAAGATGCTCGTAAGCCTCCTCCTCATTTTTCAGACAGCACATAAGCCTTCCGCAAACTCCCGAAATCTTGCTTGGATTGAGTGAGAAATTCTGGTCCTTTGCCATCTTTATGGAAACAGGTATAAATTCTGACAAAAATGTACTACAACAGAGCTGCCTGCCGCAGATACCCACTCCCCCCTTCATTTTCGTTTCATCCCTCACGCCTATCTGTCTAAGTTCTATGCGCGTCTTGAATACAAATGCCAAATCCTTTACCAAATCTCGGAAGTCTATTCTTCCGTCCGCTGTAAAATAAAACATAACCTTATTGTTATCAAATGTATATTCACAGGCTACAAGTTTCATAGCAAGCTCATGCTTTCTAATCTTCTCAAGACATATAGCATAAGCATCCTTTTCCTTCAGCTTGTTTGCCCTGTCTATCTCATCATCCTCGCTTGTGGCTATTCTGATAACGGGCTTAAGCGGCTGTGTTATCCGTTCCTCGCCTACTTCCTTTCTGCCTATGGCAACCAGACCGTACTCTACACCTCTTGCGGTTTCCACTATTACATGCATCCCTGCCTTTATATCAAGGTCAAAGGGAGAAAAAAAGTATATCTTCCCCGCCCTTTTAAATCTTACTCCAATAACTGTTACCATTTTCCTCCAATCTATATTTAACCCGAATTATTTACAAAACCTGTACAAAATCCTATTTATCCCTCATATACATAAGCATGATTTCTATTGCCGCATCAAACTTTACATGGGCATTCAGCCTCAGCTTGGTCTTTTCCATCGCCTCTATCGCCTTTTCTATGGTGGAATACTCCCTCTTAACTATCTGCTCCTTAAGCGTCTTATATTCATCCTTAAACAGGAGCCGGTTCGCATCTCCCGTAGCCTTCAGTACCAGCAAATCCCTGAACCAGAGTATCATAAGCTCTATGCAGTCATTTATCTCTTTCTGATAATCCTCAAGCCGCATTATACTTTCTATCTCATTGCTTATGCTTTCTTTATCCAGATTTCTCAGTATTTTTACCACCTGATTTTTCATGTCGGTAAAATCGTCGCTAAGTGCATATCTTACAGCCCTGCCTACATTGCCCGCCGAAAATTTGGCAGCCATATCCGCCACATAGTCAACTACCTTAAACTCCTCCAGCAGATAGTTTTTTATGACATCCTGACTTATAGGCTTTATATCGAGGGTTACACACCTCGACCTTATAGTCGGCAAAAGCCTGTTCTTGTTTGCCGTAAGCAGTATTATTATAACATATTCCGGCGGCTCTTCGATAGTCTTTAGCAGAGCATTTTGAGCCTGCTCATTCATTTTTTCGGCTTCCTTTATAATATAAATCTTATATCTGCCATAAGGAAAAATCTCTGCAGTAGAAACCACCTTTGAACGGATTTCCTCAACACTTATTGTAGTAGGTTTATCCGGCTCCACATATATTATGTCGGGGTTATTGCCGCTGTCCGTCTGCTTACAGGTCGTACATTTTCCGCAGTAACCCTCAAATTTTCCGTCTTTTACCGCCTTATCCGAGCAAAATATCATCTTTGCAAACTCTTTTGCCAGAAACAGCTTGCCCATCCCCTTTTCTCCGTCAAAGATGTAGGCATGGGAAAAGCTCTCGCCCCCTGCAGCCGACTTCATGTATTCAACAAGACTTTCTCTCCCCAGTATTTTAGTATTCATATCTGCCCCCTTAGTATAAAAGACCGCCTTTTATCAGGTAAAAATGTCCAGTATAAGCCCCTGTATCTCATCTATCTTTCCAAGTATGCTTATAGCGTCTTTTTCATCTTTCACAAGCTCTTCCGCCAGCTCATCAAGTTCCTTGTCTATTATTCTTACTATGCCGTAAACCCTGTGTCTTCCTCGTCTGTCAAGATAGTTTTCTCTGGAAAATTCATGCGATCTGGTAAGAACTTCGTTTAAAAATTCCTTGATAAGAAAGCGATAACGCTTCATATCCCTTATATCCAAATGCTTTTTAAGCTTCTTGCCCTCCTCGGTAATGGAAGTGAGCATACCTCCGAGCTTTTCGGCAAGCTGACTGTCCTCTATATGTTTTATAAGGGTAAACTTAAACCTGCCGTCATCCGTCTTTACGGCTCTTTCAGTTTCTTTAGCCTGTGGCAGAGTCAGCGGATTTATTTTTATATCCATTTCTTTCTCCAATACTCTTAACTATATTGTTTACACAGTTTTCTATATCGTCATTATTTAAAAATCTGTTTTCCTCACTTACTCCCGAAACGGCAAGTCTTTCCTCGCTGAAGTCCTCATTGTCCGCCAAAAATCTCCTGCAAACCTCGGCAACCTTAGGAACGGCTTCCTTTTCCTCTCTTCTTACCGCCCTTCTTATCCTCTCTATATCGCTGATTTCTATATATATGGGTATGACTTTTCCCTCTCCGTAATATGCTTTTATACGATTAAAACCGTCGAGGGTATTTATTGTAATATAGCTCTTCTCATCCAAGTCTATACTTCCGTCATTTACCGTAAAATAATACCATAAGCCGGCTACCGTATTAAAGCATCTTTCCTCTACCAGCCTGCCGGCAGCTCTGAACCTTTCAAGCTCCGCTATGTCTACGAAATTATACTCCCTGCCGTTTACCTCTCTTTGCCTCATAGGTCTGGTAGTATACAAAGTAATCCCACACAAGTCTATTTCCTCACAGGCAAGCAGTCTTTTGCATATACTGTCCTTACCTACTCCGCTCTTTCCCATAAGCACATACAAATATCCCATCTCCGTCTGCTCCCCCATGAATATCTATTCCGCATTTTACTGCATTTTTTATATATTTCACAAGCCTTTCCTCTATAACCTCTCCCGGAACTAAAAGCGGTATTCCGGGAGGATAGAAATACACATAGTCCGCCGAAACCTCTCCTACGGAGCTTTCCATAGCGACAAAGCTTTTCCCCTGTCTTACCGAAATATCTATGGCTTCTGCAGGCATAAATCTCCTGTCCGGAAAATCCTGAAATATGCTACACTCTAAAGTATAATCAAATTTCTCCGTCTTATCAAGCGTAAAACTGTCGTCAGTATCTAATTTTTCCAAGGCTTCAATAAGTCTTTCAAAGCCCTCTTCGGCATCAAAAATACTGGTAAGAGCTATGACATAGTCCCTTGATTTCATCTCCATGACAAGATTAAAATCTTCATGGAGCCTTTTATAAAGGTTTGCTCCTCTGCCGCAGCCTGCAAGTATGACAAGCTTACCCCTGTCATAGTCAAAGCTGTTTTCAGGCTCAAAAACCCTTATATGCTTCAGTTTTTCAGCCCTTTTCCTGAAGTTTACAAGCATTTTCTCATAACGGCAAAAAAGCTCTTTTCCATGATTCTTTACCAGTATGAGTGCCTGCTCCATCCCTGACATAAAAATATACGAGGGACTTGTGGTTTCAAGCAGAGCAAACTGCCTTCTAAGCCTTTCGTTAAGTGTATCTCCCGCATTGCTGTGTACCACGGCGGTCTGCGTGTAGGACGGCAGGGTTTTGTGCAGGCTCTGTACTACGAAGTCTGCACCGAGTCTTACCGCCGTTTCGGGAAAATATCCGCTTTCACTAAGTCCGAAATGTGCACCATGCGCCTCGTCAACAAGCAAAAATACGCCGTAATTGTGACAAATCTCCGCTATTTTTTTCACATCTGAAACCACCCCGTCAAAAGACGGCGAAGTAATTACAACCATACGAATGGAGCTCTCCGCTTTTAATATGTTCTCCACCTCTGTCGGATTTATACTTCCGAGTATTCCTCGGCTATCCATCCTGCCGCTGATAAACTGCGGAATAAGCCCGTAAAGTTCCACCGCATGATAGACCGACTTGTGACAGTTCCTTGCCATAAGTATACCGCTTCCTCTTTCTACAAGTCCTATAACGCCAAGTATCGCCCCTGTACTGCCATTTACAGAGAAAATACTCTCCCTGCTCCCATAAAGACTGCTTGCGAGAACTTCCGCCTCTTTTATTATACCTCTCGGCTCATGCAGATTATCAAAATTATCTATCTCCGTTATATCTATATCGTAGGGAGTAAGGTCATTTTTCCAAAGTCCGTATTTTGTTATGAGTTCCCTGTTTCTTTTATGCCCCGGCATATGAAACGGATACAGCCTGCCCTTGCTGTGTTCATACAAACTCTCATATATATTTTTTTTCATCTAATCATCCTTTATTCTAATTATTTATAACAAAGGGGCTATTGCTGCCCTGCCGCGTCCGTGTGCATCCTATACGATTATATTAGATTTTTCTTCCGCATACAATGTTTAACCTTAATTATTCCCTAAATACATTACAAGCCTCGATGAGGCATTTAAAAACTTGCAAAAATACCGCCGTTTCAGGATGTTTAATTCCTGAAACGGCGGTATTTACATATAAAGCAAAACCGAATTTTAATATCGAATTATGTACTTAAGCAATCTATGCCATCTGTAATCCGTATGTGAATAATGCGGGTTAATTTTTATTTTTTCCCGACTTTCTTTCAATAACAAAAATCAAACCTACTCCGGCAATAAGGGCTATAAGTACCACAAGTGCAGGGAATAAAAGCACCGTATTTCCGCCTGTTGCGGCAAGCATTGCACCTCCCTGAGGAGTGCTGCCTCCTGAAACATTCAGACTTTCCTCATCTTTAATGCTGGCACTTCCCTCAGGTATACCGTCGCCGTCGATATCAATTCCCTCCTCCGTAGAGTCATTTTTCACATTTGTACTGCTTTCAGGAGTGGAGTCGTTTGATACATCTACATCTTCATCTTTTTCCGTTTTTGTTGTGGAACTGTCCGATGTAGTTGTTGAGGATGAACTGTCCTTAGTCTTATCCTCTTTAACAACTGCCGGAGGAGTAGCTGTCTTTTCAGGTTCTGTAACAGGCTTAGGAGTCTCTTTCAGCGCTCTCACTACAGGCATCGGAAACGCTATGGCAGCAGCGGTTGCCGCTGAAGTAAAGCCCGTACCTTCAATGCTTGCCGCCTTATACTCAAGGTTGGCATAAGCATTTGAGTAGTATCCGTATTTATCGGTAAACGTACCCGTATCTACCGAAGCCGTAGCCTGCTCTATTCCTGCCGTTCCGCTTGTCTTAGCATCCTCATAGGCTTTATCCGCTTCCGCTGAAATTATAGTAGCTATCTTGTCCTCGGTCAGCGCCGCCGCATTTGCATTTGTCTTAACCGAGAATGACAAAGTGTACTTCTTATCCTTATCCAATGCCGCACCGTTTTCCAGATTCCACCTGATAACTTTTCCGTCAACGGTCACGGAGTGATTTCCTGTTGTATAGGTTTGTCCCGACTTTTCAAGCTTAACAGGTTCCGCACCGTCTACTGAAAGCGTAAAGTCCACATCGCCGCTCTTAAAATCCACATAGTCGCTAAGCTTATCCTCTACTACGGCACTTGACGCTCTGAAGTAGTCTGAAGCATTTTTTATTCCTACTATCTTGTTAAATGCCTCTTTGAGTCCATCGACTGAGTCTGCCGGGTAGTTTTCTTTAGTAAGTCCTTCCGCCTTCATCCTCTCCAAGAATACCTGAGATGCCAATGCACTCTTTGACATGTCTATTGTATCTACTTGTGTGATGGCAGAAAGTTTTGCCATCTCATACATTGCGGACTCGACTGAAAGAAAACTGCTGAACGCAATTTTATAATCCAAATTGTCCCTATCTTCCAAATAACCATAGGCAAAACCAATCTTAGTATTTACACTCTGTGACGGATCTATTTCCATAATAGTCCATTCATAAGAGGTCTTTGTGTTGCCGTCCGCATCCACAAATGTCTGCGGCGTGGATTTACTCCAATATCTGTCATCCGGCTTATTTTCACTGCGTACCTTCGTAGTTGTGACCAGTCCATATCCGAATGTAGGATCCCCGTCTGTAAGAAGAATACTCTTGTATTTCTGCCCGGTTCTGCTGCCCTTGCACTTTCAACAGCCTTTACCGCTCCCCTTATACCGTCTGCAGTATTGGTTATCTGTCGCATACTTCCAAGTAAAGAGGTTGCAGTAGTTTCAACATCCGCCGCGTATGTGCTCACAGCCTGTTCTATTTCATTTATGGTATATCCCTGACCGTTATTATCAACCACCTTGTAGTCGATTACGGTCTGGTCTTTACTTCCGCCAAAAAATACAAACCTTACCTTATTTCCGGACTCTTTTACAGTACCGTCATCCTGCACCGCACCTGACAATATATCGTAAACAAGACCTTCATCCTTACTTCCCAATACTCTCTGAAGAATTGTCCATCTTCTTTCATTAGGAACACCCGGAATATTTAATTGAACATATTCAGTCATACTGCGCGAAACATCTATAAGAAGTATGACATCCGTATTCATAATCTCTTTCCGCTTCAACAAACTCTCTTTTTCAAGCTCTCTTCCCGTTACGGAAAGATTTATCTTATAGCTGCCGTCCTCCTGAAGTACGGCAGTCTTTGAAACATCCGCCAGCTTAGCCGTTTCCTCCGCAGTCAAAGCATCCGCCTTGTTGTTACCGGCAGATACCTGTGCATTACTTATACCTGCCAATGCTATCATAGCCGCCGCTACGGCGGACAGTAACCTGTGTACTTTCTTTTTCTTCCCTTTTACCATAATATTCTCCTTGATTAACACAATACAACAAATATGTATTGAGCATATTATAAAGCATGCTTGTTACATATCGGTTACATTCATGTATTTAATCAAAATATTTTGTAATTTTTCTCTTCAACCTCTTCTCATACACCACAGCAAAGCCGGTTATAAGCACAAGAAGCAACAGCGCGGCGAGTGACGGCAGGAAAAATGAACTGTTGCCGCCTGTGGCTGCAAGCATAGCGCCTCCCTGAGGAGTTCCGTTTCCGTCAATATCCAGATTTTCCTCATCCGTTATATTTGCTCCGCCTTCCGGTATACCATCTCCGTCAATATCCAAATTTTCCTCATCTGCCGCATTTGCACTTCCCTCAGGCGTACCGTCACCGTCAATTCCCACACTTTCCTCTGTGGAAGCGGACTTTCCTGTATTTGTTTCAGTTTTATTCTTAGAAGAAGTGCTTGTCTTTTCTTCCGTCTTTACAGTTTCCTTTTTCTCCGGCTCGGACGGTTTTTCAGTCTTTTTCTCCTCCTCTTTTACCTCTTCTACAACAGGAGCCACCGGCTTCGGATCTGTTTTAACAGGTCTTACTGCAGGCAAAGGAAACTCCTTTGTAGACTCAGTTGTCGCAGGAATGAAATTGCTGCCGATTACCTGTGCCGCTTTATAGTACACTCTTGCATAAGCATTTGAATAGTATCCGTACTTTCCGGCAAATGTACCCGTATCTGCCTCCGACTGCGTTATATTGGCATTTCCTCCCGTACTTGCCGCCTGATACGCATTATCCGCCTCTGCCGAAGCAACCGTGTCCGCCTTGTCTTCGGTAATCCTTACTGCATTTTCATTGGTTACCACTGAGAATGACAAGGTATATTTCCTGTTTTTCTCCAATGCCTCGCCATTTTTAAGGCTCCACTTAACGGTATCTCCCTCTACCGTTACAGAATGACCTCCTGAAGTATATACCGAGCCTGATTTTACAAATTTTTCGGTTTCCACACCGTCCACCGAAAGAGAAAAATCAACATCCGCATTCTTAAATCCTACATAGTTGCTGAGCTTATCTTCCACAACTACATTTGACGCACTGAAATAATCGGTGCCGTTTTTTACTCCTATTATCTTGGTAAATGCCTCTCTGAGCAAATCATAGGAGTTTATCATGTAAATTTCCCTTAAAAGCCCTTCCGCCTTGGCTTCATTCAAAAAAGCTGCCGAAGCGGAATAGCCGCTTGATATGTCTATAGTATCTACAGGCACGCCCTTGTCTGCAAAAATTTGCATCTCAAGCTTGGCTGAAGCTACCGAAAGCTTTGCACTGAAGTAATTCATCGGATAGCTTCCCTGAATAAGCCTAAGAGGCAGGCTGGGACCGTACCCGCTGCCGACCTTGGTAGTTATACCCGGCAAAATATCCGCTTCTACCAAAAAATAATCCCTATACACAGTCCCTGTTTCGCCCAGAGTCTTTCTGCTTTCCCACGCTCTTCCGTCAGGGGCTGCAGTGAGTCTTAGTCGTGTTTCCGTTGTTGTTACCATGCCGTATCCTATGGTAGGATCTCCATCCGTTAAAAATATGACTCTTGTATCCCTTGTAGGATCG
>JBHADN010000070.1:0-4480 GCA_041855085.1 Catonella sp. | reverse complement strand
ACAATAGTTTCTCTTCTTGTATTAACCATTTCTGCAAGCTCTGATTGTTTATATTTCGCTTTTTCTCTATATTCCTTTATTTTTGTTATAAGAGCCATAATTACACTCCTTTAGAATCCATAATAAAAAATATAACAGTACGAAGTATTGCAATTGCAATTACCGCTCCAATAATTAACCATCCCATAAATGCGGTTGAAATTGCATTTACATGTCCTAAAATTCCTCCCAGATATGCCACCGCAATTATTAAGGGAATAAAAATTTTTAAACACAGGGCGTCACATCTGTGCAGATTTTTTTCCGCCAATTCGTCAAAATATTCTTTCTTATACTTACTCACTCTAAAATAATGTATTGACAGTATCAAAAACAAAACACTCCCCCAGTAACCCGAAACCCGCTGATACTCCGGCTTCCAATCAGACCTGCTCCACATCCAGTAGTAGCCTGCAATTAAAATCGCAATAATTATTTTGGTTGCAACAATTTCCAGAATCGATACTTTTTTATTCATATCAAAACCCTCCTCTTAAAATGTATCCAAGTGATATATTTCTAACTTAGTGTTATAAATATATCACTTTTAGGTTTTGATGTCAATACAAAAGTTATAAATATTTCACTTTTATTTAATCGGGCTGTATTATCTCAAATCCTGCATCCCGATCCCTGTAATTTCCCTGACTGTTTCTGTAACTCTTTTATCAGCTTCTTTCCAGATTTTACCTAAAAACATATTGCCTGTAACGGCTCCTGACAAACGAAGCATAACCTTATTTAACTGCGAGTAATCAGGCTGTATTTTAACTTTTGAAACATACTTCAAGAATAATTTGCAGCATATTATAGTTGCCAAAATCGGTTACAAACTGTATAATATATCTGTACAACAAAGATGTTATCAAACATTGTAACCGATTGCGGATGCAGTCTGCAACGAGATTTACAGTTCATCAAAACATCCGTAGCCGCCGTTTGTTGAGGTTGTATATCATTGCGGTGCTTTTTAAGATGTTTCGGTTAATTGTATATCAATTTCAAATGACTTAGTGAGGGTTTAGTTTTGTCAATTATCAAAATTTCAGTTTTAGGGAGATTCAGCTTTGAGTACAATTCGGTTACCGTTTCTGATGACCTTAACCGTTCAAGGAAAACCTGGAATCTTCTCGCTTTTATAGTAATGAACCACAAATCTGCCATATCGCAGTCTAAATTTATAGACTCGTTATGGTCTGAGGACAATGACAATCCGGTTAACGCTCTCAAAACCCAGCTTTTCCGCACAAGAGAGATGCTTAAACCGCTCGGGCTTGAAGGAAAGGGCTGCATTATTTCTCAGAGAGGCGCTTATTCCTGGAATCCCGAGTACGAAATCTCTTTGGATTCCGACATATTTGAAGATTTTATACGCGAGGCGAATGATGTTTCTCTGCCTGTAGCGGAAAGAATTGACAAATATATGAAAGCCGTAGACATATACAAGGATGACTTTATACCTAAACTTTCCGGAGAGGTGTGGACAATACCTATAAGCGCAAAATACCACAGCCTTTATTTGGATGCTGTAAAAAAGCTTTGCAAACTTCTGGAAGACGAAAATGATTTCGAAACCATTATATCTATAATACACAGAGCTTTAAAAATAGATAATCTGGATGAAAAATTTCATTGTATACTTGTAAATGCCTACATCAGATGTGACCGATACAAAGATGCACTTACGCATTACGACTCCGCTACAAGTCTTCTGTATAAAAACCTCGGAGTCAATCCGTCGGACGAGTTGAGAGCATTGTACACGCTCATAATGGATACTCAGAAGTCACTTGAAACCGACCTCGCCATAATACAGGAAAATCTTATGGAAAACTCTCTTGATGACGGAGTATTTTTCTGTGAGTACGGATATTTTGTAAAGACCTATCAGCTTACAAAGAGAAGACTCGAAAGATTAGGGCTTTCAACCTATCTCTGCCTCATAACTCTCCAGAGTGCCAGAGGCAATACCCCTGACTTAGGAAAACTTGACGGGTACATGAATAAGCTGCTTACGGTACTCCACCTAAGCCTAAGAACAGGAGATGTAGTTTCAAGGTATAGCGGTGCACAATACATAATGATGTTACCTTGTCTTAACTTTGAGAACGCTGAAATGGTAATGAACCGTATACTCGCAAACTACAAGAAAAAGTTTAGAAATGACAAAATTATGATGGTATATAAAATAAAAGAAATATAGCCGGTATAATCTGTCTGTACCTGCCGTTAAAATCTTAATATGGTTTCGGTTACGGATGTCAGCTTGTCGGCTATGCACACTATGATTGCCTCCTTACTTCTGGGAGGCTTTCTAAATGTCAGCGGCCACATATGGCTTCTTATTACATGCTCCTCTCCCTCTCCTATCTCAAAATCCCGTCTTGCATTATCCGCCGCATTGTCGGGATGCGTAAACCCATGAAGCTTGAAAAATTCACGCAGACTGCCTATTTTTACACTTTTATCATGCCAGTCGTATAAAAAATAATCATGCAAAAAAGCTCCTCTTACCAGAACTCTTTCATCTGCTCTAAGTCTGAAAAATCTGTTCAATCTGTAACTCATTACGGCTACTCTAAGACAATGCTCATATGTGGAAATTTTCCCATGCTGTATAAACTCTTTCATCCTGAGCGCTCTCTCGTCCTTATGTATGCCGTCGAGCATACGATTTATCTCTTCTCCTATATTATCCCTGCTTTTCATCCAAATTTTCTCCCGATTTCATTATCTTATCAACTCCGGGCAGCATGTTAACCGCCTCCTTTATTCTGTCCGCTATAACTGTAGTTCCCTTTGAACTGAACTTCCTTATATTACGCAGACTGTGCTGCTGTTTCCTGCTCATTGTAACTGCATATTCTCTTATCTTATCCGTGGTAATTCTCTCGTATTCAGCCATCTTTTCCGCCACCATCTGTCTTCCTTCTTCAATTATCTGATACGAGGCTTCCATTCTTTCGTTAAACTCTTCTTCTATACTCTCAATCTTCTTTACTATTTCCGTAAGTCCCGACACCGTAAGTGCCAAATCCGCGGCAAATATCGCCATCAGTATAAGACTGAGCAATTCTACCGCCGTAGGACTCATATTGTCAAAAAGCCCGAATACAAACGGAGATATATACTTTACCACAAGTATTCCTGCCAGACCGAATCCGACAGAGGCTGTAAGACAAACCCTGCCTTTTATGTTAAAAGGCATACTGCTGTAATCCCACCAGGACGCATGAAAAAGTTTCTCAAGTATAGCCGCCGTCACATATTCCAGTACCGCACTCCCAAGCATGCTTATTAAAAATATCTGAAAAACTCCCGCCTCATGCTTAATAAGCACGGAAAATACAAAGCTTGCCGCTATTCCGCCCACACCGTATATAGGACAAATCGGCCCGAAAAGAAATCCCCTGTTGTCCCAATGATGTGTCCTGACTGTGCAGTAAATACTTTCATATATCCAACCGAAAAAACTAAATATAATAAAGCATACAAAATATAAGCTTATAGTCATATATTACCTCTATAATATTAAGCGCAGTTTAAGGTTTTCCTACAAATCCTTTAAAATCACTTTGATTTCTTGCAGCAAATTCAACACCTACCAAGGCATTACCCGCGCTGTCAAAACCTCTGAATGTATACCCCGATATCATCTCTACATGATATATCCCTCTAAATCTTCCGTTAGGCTGTCCTTCCACGAAGAACAAGTCCCCCGGCTCAAATGCCATATTCTTTATATTTATATCGCTGAGTCCTCCATCTACCAGTGCGGCATTTTCAAAGTAATACTGTCCCATGGCTGCGGCAACGGGAGCATACCCCTCCTGAAGTATGGTAAGTCCGTATTTACTATATGCCCTCCACACCAGAGAACTGCAATCATAATATCCTTCTTCCATCCTCCTTGCCTGGCTGTATACACTTTTTGCCACATAAGCTTTTGCGTAGTCGACCGCCTTTTTACGCAGTTCGGAAGTTACCGAAACAACCGAGCCGAAGGTTTTTCCGTTTACCCTCGCCGTTATTATTGCATTTCCCTTTGCTTTTCCGAAAACCTTGCCTGTACCGTCCACCTCGGCTACATTCGTATTGGAAGAAAACCACTCTATATTACTGCTGCCCTCTCCTCTTATATTAAGCCTTGCGCTCTTTCCCTCTGCAATTACGAGAGAGGTTGAAGATATCTCGTTGTCTACAACGCTTATATTCACATTGAATTTCTTTCCGTTAATATCTATGGTAAGCACGCTTGTTCCTGAATTGTACACATCTATGCGCAGTATATTGTTATCTAGAAATGCACTTATTTTCATATCCGCATTGGAACCGGCAACCGACAGGTTCGCATTCAGCAGTTCGCTCAGCTTAACAGGGCTGTTTACCGCTATATTAAAGCTTGTAACATCGTTGTCATAAGCACCTATCTTGGTTCTTT
>JBHADN010000069.1:0-3096 GCA_041855085.1 Catonella sp. | reverse complement strand
TAGACGGATATAATGATGCTGTAAACAACGAAACGGTAGAATTCATAAAAGAAGAGGGCAGGAAGATAATAGAATATATTTCCGGAATAGAGCTTAACAGAGGGGACAGTCCTACAAAATACTCCAACGCAATACGCAATATAAGAAGGGTAGAGGGTATAGACAACCTCATAAAAATACTGAAAGCACTGGGGAATATGAAGCTTGATCGAAATAGCTGGTATTATTCCGGAGGAGATTCCAAATCCGCCACTCTCAGCCATCTGCTGAAAGTATGCCATCCGGGTAAGGAGGACAACGCCCAAAAGCTTAAAGAAGCGCTCAAGGGTACGGACATAACCGCTCCGCGCCTTATAGAAGTGGCTATGTATTCCTCACAGTGGATAGACATACTGGAGGAATATCTGGGCTGGAAGGGGCTTGCAAGCGGCTGCTATTATTTCCAGGCGCACATGAGCGATGTGGATAAAAAGAAAGAAGGTCTGTTTGCCAAATATACCCCTATCTCAATAGAAGATCTTTCTCTCGGGGCGTTTGATGTGGATTGGTTCAATTCTGCATACAAGGAGCTTGGAAGTGAAAATTTTGCACAGCTCTATGAAAGTGCCAAATACATATCGGACGGAGCAAAGCATTCAAGGGCGAGAAAATTTGCAGATGCGGTGCTCGGAAAGCTTGAAAGGGCGGATACGGAGGCGCAGATAGCAGACAAGCGCAACAAAGACCTTGTGACAAGCTATGCCCTTATCCCGCTTGAAAAGGACAAAGAAAAAGATATACTGAGAAGATATAAGTTTTTGCAGAAGTTTCTGAAAGAAAGCCTGCAGTTCGGTGCGCAGCGAAGAGCAAGCGAGGCGAAGGCGGTAGAAATAGCGCTTTCCAATCTTGCAAGAAATGCCGGATTAAGCGATGTTACAAGGCTTATATGGACAGCGGAAACGGATATAATAAAGGAATTAAAGGAGTATTTTGAGCCTAAAAAGCTTGAAGATATAACTGTATACATAAGGATAGACGAGTCGGGCAAGGCGTCCATAGTATATGAAAAGGACGGCAAGGAGCTGAAGTCGCTGCCTGCCAAGTTAAAAAAAGACAGCTATATAGAGGAGTTGAAGGAGGTTCAGAAAAATCTGAAAGAGCAGTACTCCCGTTCGAAGAAGATGTTAGAGGAGTCGATGGAGGACGGCGGAGAGTTCTATGTCTACGAGATAGAAAACATTGTGAAAAATAATAATGTTATAATGCCGCTTATAAAAGATTTGGTATTTAAATCCGGCGATAAACTGGGATTTTACAATGAAAAAGGACTGGTGTCGCCGGACGGAGGCAGGACGGTTCTAAAAGACGATGATATTATAAAGATAGCTCATGCATTAGACCTGTATAAGAGTAAAGACTGGAGCAAGTATCAGAAATATCTCTTTGACAGAGCGATAAAGCAGCCGTTTAAGCAGGTATTCAGAGAATTGTATGTAAAGACGGAGGACGAGCTTGGAATAGATACGACTCTTCGTTACAGCGGCAACCAGATACAGCCGGCAAAGACGATAGCGGTGCTTAAATCAAGAAGGTGGGTAATAGACGGAGAAGAAGGTTTACAGAAAGTGTATTATAAGCAGAATATAATAGCTAAGATATATGCGCTGGCGGACTGGTTCTCACCTGCCGATATAGAAGCGCCTACGCTCGAATGGGTGGAGTTTTATGACAGAAAAACATTTAAAAAGCTGCTTATAGACAATATTCCGGAACTTATATTTACCGAGGTAATGAGGGATGTAGACCTTGCGGTATCGGTGGCTCATGTAGGCGGGGTGGATCCTGAAGCAAGCCACTCTACTATAGAAATGAGAAAGGCAATAGTAGAGTTTAACCTGCCGCTGTTCGGCATTTCCAATGTAAGCTTTACAGATAAGCATGCCATAATAAAAGGCTCTCTTGCGGAATACAGCGTGCATCTGGGAAGCGGACTTGTTCATCAAAAGGCGGGAAGTGTGATAAATGTGCTGCCTGTTCACTCACAGCAAAGAGGCAAACTCTTCCTTCCATTTGTGGATGAAGATCCTAAGACGGCGGAGATAATGTCGAAGATATTGCTGTTTGCAGAAGATAAAAAGATAAAAGATCCGAGTATATTGAATCAGATAAATGTAAACAGGTAGACAATCGTTTACGGGAAAATTATAATAAAGAGTGTTAATCGGAGTAATGCACAACTGCATTACTCCGGCGCTGTGTAGAGATTTAAGACGGAAAAGGTGTTTATGAAAGAATTGACAAGACTGCAGGAAATAGAGAGAAGTATAGTAAAGAAATATCATAAGGATATATGGACAAATTTTGTAAAGGCTGTAAAAAGTTATGAACTTATAAAGGAGAATGACCGCATAGCTGTCTGCATCTCAGGCGGCAAGGATTCATTTCTGCTTGCAAAACTTATGCAGGAGCTGAAAAAGCATAACAAATTTGACTACGAGGTTAAGTTTATAGTTATGGATCCGGGCTACAACAGAGCAAACAGACAGCTTATAGAGGAAAATGCTAAGCTGCTGGAAATACCGATAGAGATATTTGAAAGCGATATCTTTGATGTGGTGGTGGATATTGAAAAAAGTCCCTGCTACCTCTGTGCAAGAATGCGCAGAGGGCATCTGTACAGCAAGGCTCGTGAGCTCGGCTGCAATAAGATAGCTCTCGGACATCATTTTGACGATGCGATAGAAACTGTACTTATGGGTATGTTTTATGCGGGTAAATACGAAACAATGATGCCGAAGCTTCACAGTCAGAACTTCGAGGGTATGGAGCTCATAAGACCTCTTTACATGGTGCGTGAGGAAAGTATAAAGGCGTGGGCAGCCTACAACAAGCTGAAATTTCTGCGCTGTGCCTGTCGTTTTACGGAAATGCAGGAAACGGCGGAGGGAGAGGGCACATCAAAGAGAGCGGAGATGAAAGAGCTTGTAAAGGAGCTTTCAAAAGTAAATAAGAGTGTGGCGGTAAATATTTTTAATTCTATGGAAAATGTAAATCTGGAAACGGTAATAGGCTATAAATACGGCGGAAAGAAGCATAGTTTTCTTGATAATTATGATG
>JBHADN010000068.1:0-2545 GCA_041855085.1 Catonella sp. | reverse complement strand
CTATATATTTACATTTATACTTCCTAAGGCATTTCCGTCATTTAAGCTTTCGGATTTTACCTGTATACTTATAGCTCTGGTGCTGAACTCTTCCGCCTATGTGTCGGAAGTGATAAGGTCGGGTATAGAGGCTGTCGATAAAGGGCAGACCGAGGCGGCGAGATCTCTGGGGCTGAGTAAGAAGCAGACCATGTTCAAGATAGTGCTTCCGCAGGCTGTAAGATATATTTTGCCTGCTCTTGGCAACGAGTTTATTATGATGATAAAGGAAACTTCACTTGCTTCCGTGTTCTTTGTGGGAGATTTGATGACACAGTACCAGACTATATCGGGAGCGACCTTCCTCGTAATAGAGCCGCTTACCATAATAGGAATTATTTATTTTGCACTTACATTCAGCCTTTCAAAAGCGGTGGCGGTGCTTGAAAGGAGGATGAAGGCAGGTGAGCATTAACAGCAGCGAATATATCATAGATGTGCTCGATGTACATAAAAGCTTCGGAGAACTTCAGGTTTTAAAAGGAGTTACGGAGCATATAAGAAAAGGCGAAGTCGTATCCGTAATAGGACCGTCAGGCGGCGGAAAGAGTACCTTTCTGCGTTGTCTTAACCTGCTTGAAGTTCCCGAAAAAGGAGAGATTTACTTTGAAGGGGTAAAGATTACGGACAAGTCTGTAAATATAGATATTCACAGGCAAAAGATGGGAATGGTTTTTCAGCACTTCAATGTGTTTCCGCATCTTTCCGTAGGCCAGAATATAACGCTTGCTCCTACTATGCTTGGGAAAAAGACGGATAAAGAAGCTAAGGAAAAGGCAAGGGAGCTGCTGGACAGAGTAGGGCTTCTTGAAAAATATGACGAAAAACCGAACAAACTTTCGGGAGGTCAGAAACAAAGACTTGCCATAGTGAGAGCTTTGGCTATGGAGCCCGATGTGATGCTCTTTGATGAGCCTACATCCGCGCTTGATCCGGAGATGGTCGGAGAGGTGCTTGCGGTTATTAAAAATCTGGTTAAAGAAGGTATGACAACCGTTATAGTTACTCATGAGATGGGATTTGCAAGAGAAATTTCAGACAGAGTGCTGTTTATGGACGGAGGAATAATAGCGGAGCAGGGAAGCCCCGACGAGTTGTTTGGAAATCCAGTAAACCCGAGGACAAAAGACTTTTTAAGCAAGGTTTTAATCTGATACCGGCTTGACTAAGTAAGGCTGCGACAGGAGGAAACTCAAATTCCAAATGTCGCAGCCTGCTTTATGTTTCGGGAAATTCCGATGTATTTTTTATTTCCATACAAACCAGATAAAGAGATAGCCTGCCATAACTGCAGAAAGCGTAAACGGAAGTCCTATTCTCAAAAAGCTCTTAAATGAAACCTCATAGCCCTCTTTGCGCAGAAGTCCTATGCCTGCGATATTTGCGGAAGCGCCTATAGGAGTTATATTGCCTCCGAGGGTTGCCCCTATAAGAAGACCGTAGTAAAGCAGATAAGGCTCAACACCCATTACCGCAGCGACGCTTGCGATTACGGGAAGCATGGTTGCAACATAAGGTATGTTGTCCACAAAGGCGGAAACAAGGACGGAGCCCCAGACTATAATGGAGTAAAGCAGGAAGTAATCATTGCCACCGAATTTTACTATAATATCCGCAAGGTCGGCTATTATTCCCTGCTGCTGAATACCGCCTATTACGGTAAACAGACCGGCAAGAAGGAACATAGTTGCATAATCCACATTTTTGATATTCTCTATCATTATTTCTTTGTCTTTTGTTGCGATATATTCCCATACTACGCAGACAATTCCCCAGACCATACATATTATGCCGTTGGTAATTTCAGGCTTCTCAGGTATAAAGGAAGCCGCTATTAGAAAGACTATGTGTCCGAGCATAGCTATAGTAGGTATAAGATCCTTTACTTCCGTATGTTCGTTTGAAGACACAGGCATCTTGTCCTTACGGAATAAAAACATCATAATAGGTATGGTAACTATTGCTCCCAGCTCTACCGCAAAAAATATACCGGCTTTGCCGTTAAAAAAGAAAAAGTCCATAAAGTCCATATTTGCGGCACTTGCCAACATAATGGAGGTGGTATCTCCTATCAGGGTGGCAGCACCTTGCAGATTGGAGGATACGGCTATGGATATTATCATAGGCACGGGAGATATTTTCAGCTTCTTGCATATTGCAAGGGCGACCGGAGCAACCATATAAACAGTAGCCACATTGTCTATGAATGCAGATATTATGCCCGCAAAGAGCGACATAAAAATCGTAACCCACATAACATTCGGAGCGAGGTTGAGAACATGTTCGGCTACGAGATTAGGCATTTTGGACTGTATGAAATAGTCCACGATGATAACCGTACCGAATATCATAAGCAATATGTTCCAGTCTATTGCATGTCCCAGGCTGCTTAAGGGAAGTATGCCTATTGCAAGAAATGCGACAGCGACGCTGCAGGCTATCCAAGCTCTCCATTTTGAAGGCAGGATAATCATAAGAGAATACATAATCACAAATAAGATAATTG
>JBHADN010000067.1:0-2921 GCA_041855085.1 Catonella sp. | reverse complement strand
TCTGTTTTTTATCGTTTCGTTTGCTATAAGTCTGAACTCCCTGTCTTTGTACTCATTGTTTACCAGATTTTTATTTTCTAAAAGTATATCTTCTACAATCTGTATGGAGTCCTTCTGCTTGTTGTGAAGCACCTCGTTCTCTTTTTCCATCAGCTTCAGCAGCGTCATGTTTATCTTGTCAAGTTCTTCTTTGTCACATTTGCGCTCATAATAACGCTTTAATTCCGTATGTATCTTTACATCCGCCACCTCGCTGCCGGTTTCCGGAATTTCTTTCAGCGACATCAGTTCTTCAATATAAAATTCATCTTCCCGCTTAAATCTTACAGCCATATCTACAAAATTGCATCTCATAAGCGCAATGTAAAGGACATCTCCCGGGCGCTGCACCTCCGCCAGCTTAAAATATCTCTTTGCCTCGCTGTAGTTGCCCGTAAAAAAGTTATAATACATCTTGGCTATGTAATAATTAGGCAAAATATCCCTGTTTATGTTTTCAAGGTCGAAGGATTCAATTTTATCAAATATCGGCTTCACATCTTCCCCTGTTTCCGCATTGTAGTGGGCAATAATGAGATTGCTCAACTGATTGACCATTTTTTCATTGTATCTGAACTGGTTTTTGCCGCCTTTTTCAAGGGTTTCTATGGAAAGCTCAAAATATTTTACTGCTCTGTCGTGAATGTTTAAATTAAGAAATATAAGACCTAAATTGTTGTATACAAGCGGAAGCGTTGCACCCAGATTATGTTTGTTTTCATTGTCGATTACATAGTAGTAGTATTCAAGTGCCCTTTCATATATCCCGTGCACAGAATAAAAATTCGCAATCAAATTCAGATTGAATGACCTCAGACTCCAAAGCTCCAATGCCGTTATCACTTCCACAAGCTTTAAAGCTTTTCCTATTACCTCCGAATATTTCCCCTCTATTACAAGAAGATACAGCTTTGCCGTTTCTATAACGGCTCTGAACTCATGATCATCCTCATACCTTTCAGACGCCTCAAGCTCTTCAAGCAGCTTTTCTGCTTCCTTAGGGGCATTTCCAATTTCTTGAATCAGGCTTTTATGGACTTCTTCCGCTTCCAACTCCAAATATTTCCTAATCATCCTGCATTTCCTCCACCGGAATAACTTTAGTTCAAATGTTTACAGCTAACATGGTATTATACACTTTTGTCCTTATAATATCAATATACCTCCCGCCGAGCCGTATGGCTCAAGACGGGAGGTATATAAGGTTTAGCGTTATTTTTTTATTTTTACAGACTGAATTTTGAAATCTCGGACTGTAATCTCATAGCTATCTCAGCCAGATTTTCGGATGCTCCCGAAATATCTCTTATAGCCTGAACCTGAGTATCCACCGTAGCCGCAGCCTCCTGTGTAGCTGCCGCATTCTGCTCGGATATAGCCGACAAAGACTCTATCACTCTTATTACATTTGAATTTTCTTCTTCTATTTTCTTTGAAGAACGGTCAAGCAGCTTTACTATTTCCCTTGTTTTATCCACAGAAACTGAAATTTCATTGAATTTATCCCTCGTTTCGTGCATCTTGTCATCCTGAGTCTTTACAATCACACCTACATCCTTCATGGTGTTAACCGCTTTCTCCGTCTTTGACTTAAGGTCCTCTATAATGCTCTTAATCTCGCCCGTGAAACTTGCGGACTGCTCCGCAAGCTTTCTTATTTCTTCCGCAACTACAGCAAAGCCTCTGCCCGCCTCGCCTGCTCTTGCCGCCTCTATAGCCGCATTAAGCGCAAGAAGGTTTGTCTGGTCTGATATGGACTGTATCATATCTCCGGCAGCGGAAATTTTTTCCGCACTCTCATTTGTCTTTATTATTGTTTCACTGATTTCCGCAGCAGCCGCATTGTTTTTCCTGCTGATATCGTCAAGCTCGTTCAAGGTAACATTACCCTCGTCCTTGCTCTTCGTAATTATGGCTATTGCATCTCCCATTTCGTGAAGCACATCTACCATCTCAACAAGAAGCTTGTTCGAGTCATCCACGGAAATTGCCGCCGACTGGGTATCCTGTGCCTGCGAAGTAGCTCCGTCGGCAATATTATTCACAGCCCTTGAAACTTCATGCGCAAGCTCGTTTGTCGACTGCGCCGTAGCTGTAAGCTCTTCAGCGGTAGCCGCGGTATTCTGTGCATCGTCTGAAATGGAAGCAATGAGATGTCTGAATGTTGTAGTCATCTTAAGAAGAATATTTGCCATATTTCCGATTTCATTTTTATGCTTGCACAACTCCGCAAATTTGCTGTTTACCTCTATATTTAAGTCATAGTTCGCCATCTGTTCCAAAACGGCTGAAACCTCGTTTATAGGCTTTGTAAATCTTCCCGCCGCATAGATTGCAAGTATTGCCGAGATTACCATAACTGCAAGTATTACCGCCAAGGATTTAAGCGCAAGTCCAAACCCCTCGGAAGCAATTTCAGCATTAGGGTAATAAGCGATAACTCCCCACTTCATCAAATTAACAGGGGAATATGAGATAACCGAGCTCTTGCCGTCCGTTCCTTTTGCCTCTACGGAGCCCGTCTGTCCGCCGTTCACATTACGTGCGTATTCCTGATCCGCAAGAGATGCCGACGATGTCATAAGACTGCTGTCCGGAGAGTATATGACCTTCATCTCCTGATCGATTATGTTGATATATCCGCTCTTACCGATTTTTGCATTTCCTGCAAAATCCGTAAGCACATTAAGTGCAATGTCCGCCGCCAAAACACCTACTACCGCACCGTTTCTCTTCACGGGTACGGATATGGTAATGCATGGCTTGTTCGTACTTCCCGAAATATATGGATTACTCACAAAGGTATTGCCCTTTACAGCCTCCTGAAAATACTGTCTGTCGGCTCTGTTTGCAAGCTCTCCGCTGGTTCTTACTATCTGGTT
>JBHADN010000066.1:0-4903 GCA_041855085.1 Catonella sp. | reverse complement strand
GGAAACCTGGTTTATTAAGATGACAGCGGTAAAGGAGGACCTGCTCAAAAACAACGCAAAAATCAACTGGATACCTGAAAACATAGGCAAAGGAAGGTTCGGTGACTGGCTTGCAAATGTGCAGGACTGGGGACTTTCAAGAAACAGATACTGGGGTACTCCGCTGCCTGCATGGATTTGCGAGTGCGGAAAGGTACATGTAATAGGAAGTAAGGCGGAGCTTAGGGAAATGAGCGATAACTGCCCTGAGGATATAGAACTGCATCGTCCGTTCATAGACAAGGTAACCATAAAATGCCCCGACTGCGGCAAGGAGATGCAGAGAGTACCGGAGGTTATAGACTGCTGGTTTGACAGCGGCGCTATGCCTTATGCGCAGCATCACTATCCGTTTGAAAACAAGGAGTTATTTGAACAGCAGTTCCCTGCCGACTTTATCTCGGAGGCGGTGGATCAGACAAGGGGATGGTTCTATTCCCTGCTTGCGGAGTCAACTCTGCTTTTCAATGAAGCACCTTATAAAAATGTAATAGTCTTAGGACATGTACAGGATGAAAACGGTCAGAAAATGAGTAAGTCAAAAGGAAATGCGGTAGATCCTTTTGAGGCTCTGGAAAAGCATGGGGCGGATGCTATCCGTTGGTACTTCTACGCCAACAGTGCGCCATGGCTTCCGAACCGTTTCTCCGACAAGCTTGTGACAGAGGGACAGAGCAAGTTCATGAGCACATTGTGGAATACCTATGCATTCTTTGTGCTTTATGCAAATATAGATAATTTTGATGCAACCAAGTACAGTCTTGAATACGACAAGCTTGCAATTATGGATAAATGGCTGCTTTCAAGGCTTAATTCCACTGTAAAGGCGGTAGAGGATAATCTTGACAACTATAAGATACTTGAAACCGCAAAGGCGCTCCTCGGCTTTGTGGACGAAATGAGCAACTGGTATGTAAGAAGATGCCGCAGCCGTTTCTGGGCAAAGGGAATGGAGGAGGACAAGGTAAATGCCTATATGACTCTTTATACAGCCCTTGTGGAGATAAGCAAGGCGGCAGCACCGATGATTCCGTTTATGACGGAAGAAATCTACCAGAACCTTGTAAGAAGCATAGACAGCACCGCTCTCGAGAGCATACATCTTTGCGATTTCCCTAAGGTGGATGAGAGCCGTATAGACAGAGAGCTTGAGGAAAATATGGAAAAGGTGCTTGATATAGTTGTACTCGGCAGGGCAGGAAGAAATGAGGCAAATATCAAGAACCGTCAGCCTATAGGCAATATGTATGTGAACTTTGCAACCGGTAAAAATGTGCTTCCTGAGATGTATATAGACATTGTAAAGGAAGAGCTTAATGTTAAGAATATCGAGATGCTTGACGATGTAAGCAAGTTCAGCGGATATTCATTTAAGCCGCAGCTCCGCACTCTCGGAAAGAGATTCGGAAAGAGGTTAAATGAGCTTAAGGAAGTGCTTGCAAATGTAGACGGCATAAAGGTTATGGCGGAGCTTAAGGAAACAGGAAAGACCGTACTTACGGTAGGCGGCATAGAAGAAGAACTTGCTATGGATGACCTGCTCTATGAGGCTGTACAGGTGGAGGGCTTTGAAACTCAGTCCGAAAACGGTATAACTGTGGTGCTTGACAGGGATTTGACACCTGATCTTATAGAGGAGGGATTTGTAAGAGAACTTATAAGCAAAATCCAGACTATGAGAAAAGAAGCAGGCTTTGAGGTAATGGATAAGATTACGGTATATGCCGAGGGAAATGAAAAGCTTGAACGCATAATGCAGACAAATAAGGATACTATCCTTACCGATGTTATGGCAACGGAACTTGTTACGGGAAAAATAGAGGGCTATAACAAGGAATGGGACATTAACGGCGAGAATGTGAAGCTTGGAGTAAAGAAAAATCAGTAAGTTATAAATAAACCTGCATACAGAGCTAAGAGGTAATTCTGTATGCGGGTTTATTGTATATCGGTAGCAGCAGTTTATATTTGACACCTGATATATACTTGTATAGACTTAAAAATGAAATCCATTCGGACAGGGAAAAACGAGCAGAGGAGAAAGCTATGAGCAGCACAGCCACGGAAGTATTGAAATTGCTGAGAGAGAATGAGGGCGGCGCAATTTCAGGTGAGAAGATTGCAAAAAAGCTGGGAATTACCAGAAGCGCGGTATGGAAGCACATTAAGACGCTGAAAGAAGAGGGATACGAAATAAGTTCGACAAGCAATAAAGGCTATGAGCTTGGAGATACAAGCGGTGTATTTTCAGCAAGGACGGTTTCGGCGCTTTTAAATGACGGAAGGTCAGACCGTGAGAAAGATGTGAAATTTGATATAGAAGTGAGAGAAGAAGTGACTTCCACCAATGCGGTTCTTAAGGAAATGGGAAATGCAGGCGCGGAAGAAGGCAGGATAATTATTGCCAAAAAGCAGACGGAGGGCAGGGGAAGGCTCGGAAGAAAGTTCTTTTCCCCTAAAAACGGCTTGTACCTCAGTATTTTACTAAAACCGGATATGGATATAAGAGAGTCTATGTATCTTACTACTATAGCTGCGGTAGCCGTAGTTGAGGCGATAAAAGAAACGGCGGGAAAGGAGGCGGCTATTAAGTGGGTAAATGATGTGTATTTGGCAGGAAGAAAGATTTGTGGTATACTTACAGAAGCGGTTACGGATGTGGAAAGCGGCAGGCTGTCATTTGCCGTAGTCGGAATAGGTATCAACATAACAAAGCCAGAGGGAGAAGATTTGCCGGAGGAACTTAGGGAGATAGCAGGCTTTTTATATGAGGAAGAGGAGCAGATGCCCAAAGGGTTTATGAACTCTTTTACGGCAGCGATAATAAAAAATTATTTTAAATATTATAAATGTCTGCCTGAGCATAAATTTATGGAAAATTATAAAAAATATCAAATGCTTATACAAAAGCAAATATTTGTAATTACGCCGAACGGCAAAAGAAATGCGTCGGTACTCGGTGTAGACGATGAGGCGAGGTTGCTTGTGGAGTATGAAAACGGAGAAAAAGAAGCCTTGTTTACCGGAGAGGTAAGTGTCAGAGAGGCGGGGGCTGAAAAAAAGAATATGCCTGAATTTAATAAAATTAAGAAACCCCTTGCCTTACTGCTGTGTATGACGGCGGCATTTTCAATTACAGCCTGCAGGGAGAAGGCAAGTGAGGCTTCTAAGGCTACCGTAGAAACGGTATCGACAAAGACGGAGGAAAAGGGATACAGCTTTAAGGCAGGAGGCGCGGAGTTTGTTATAAATGAAAATCCCGCAGGAGAGATAGAAAAACTGGAGGCGGCATCGGATACCTTTGAAGCGCCGAGCTGTGCTATGCAGGGAGAGGATAAAATATATACATACAGCGGCTTCAGTCTGACAGTTCACGCCGAGGGGGAAGCAGGAGAAAGCAGACTTAAATCCGTACTGCTTACAGATGACAGCGTGGAAACGGCAGAGGGACTTTATATAGGCATGAACCGTGACAAGGTTGAAGAAATTTACGGGCAGTCCGAAACGGAGGGAAATGAGTATATCTATAAAAAAGGAAATATGGAACTTAGTATAATTTTTGAGGACAATACAGTAGTTTCTATAGAGTACAGAGATTGATTGTTTACAGGAAGTTGAGGGATGTCTTATTATAGAAAACAGTAATTGATATAAGGAGGAAGAGAAAATATGGTTAATGTGATTTTGCATGGCAGCAACGGCAGAATGGGACAGATGCTTTCCGCACTCATACAAGCAGACGAAGAAATGACGGTTATTGCCGGTATAGAACCTTCGGGAGAGCAGAAAAACGGTTATCCGGTCTGCAAAAATTTCGGGGAATTTAGCGGAAGTGCAGATGTGATTATAGATTTTTCTACCGCCTCCGCCGTAGACGGTTTGCTTGACTACTGTGAAAAGACGCATACACCTCTCGTGCTGTGTTCCACGGGACTTACGGAAGGTCAGCTTGAAAGAGTGGATAAGCTTGCGGAGAGTTCCGCCGTACTGGTGTCCGCCAATATGTCGCTCGGCATCAATCTTTTGTTCAAGCTGCTGAAAAATGTGACCAAAACGCTGTATGGAAACGGATTTGATATAGAGATAGTGGAGAAGCACCACAATCAGAAGCTCGACGCTCCGAGCGGTACTGCGCTTGCACTCGCAGATGTTATGAAGGAAGAACTTGAAGATATTTCCTATAATTTCAACAGAAGCGATGTGAGGAAGAAAAGAGATAGGGCGGAGATAGGCATTTCAGCCGTAAGGGGAGGAACCATAGTAGGAGAGCATGAGGTTATTTTTGCGGGAACGGATGAGGTTATCGAGATTAAGCACACCGCTTATTCAAGAGCCGTTTTTGCAAAGGGAGCTATGAGTGCAGCCAAGTTCCTTAAGGGCAAGACCTCAGGCAGATATAATATGTCCGATGTAATCGGTTAAAGGAATATGGGTAGGATTAAGATTAAGCTGATTATCACGGGAATCAGTCTTGCAATTCTGCTTTTGCTTGTAGGGATGTCCATACTGATAAATGCGCCTATAAAACAGCGTGTTACGGTAGAGGCGGGAAGCAGGGATTTACGACAGACGGATTTTTACAAAAACCCCGAGCTGTACGGCTATTTGCTTGAAAACAACATTCCGCTTGTAAACTGCAAACTGGTTACAGACCTTTCAAAAATTCCCTTATCCACACCCGGAGAATACTCTGTGCAGTTTCTTGTCAACGGAAGTACAAATACCTCCATTCTGAAAGTCGAGGATACGGAAAACCCGATAGTTCTCGTAAAAGAGGTGGTCATAGCGGAGGGGGAGAAGTGCCTGGAGGAGGACTTTGTAGAGAGAATAGAAGATGCTACAAAGGTAGAGATAGAGGCTGAGG
>JBHADN010000065.1:0-8940 GCA_041855085.1 Catonella sp. | reverse complement strand
GTATAAGGTCTCATATCCGTTGTATATACATATAAAACAGGTAATAGCACCTGCCGTAAGCATAATAGTCGCCGGTAAGTATCTGTATTTCATATCTCCTTGCTTCCCTTGCCAACAGCCTTAATCAAAAGTACACCCGTAGAAGAGTAGAATTCTATTGTTCTACCGTAATTCAATCCGGTATCAGAAGCAAGTATAGGTATACCCAGCAGCTTAAGCTTCATTTTGACTGCCTCTACATTTCTGTCGCCAACTCTTAAAAGATCGTTAGAGTTGGAAAACGCAAACATCTGAGCACCTCCTGCTATTTTAGCCACCATAGATGCTTTTCTCGCTCCCAACGCTATCATCTGCCTTAACAGTTCATCCAGACCTGTATCGGCAAACTTTGCTATATTGCTGTTATTAGCAATCTTTGTGCTGTCGGGAAGCATGCAATGAAGCATTCCGCTTATCTTTGTACTCTTGTCATACACGACAGCACCCACACAGGAACCCAGTCCTAATGTGGTAAGATTGTCAGGAGCTTTACAAACCTTAAGATCACCCATTCCAACTTTTATCATTTTTTCCATATTAAACCTAATGTCACAGACAAACCGTCCCTATGTCTGTGTTCTCTCATAAACTTTTATAGTGTCAGAATCACAAACCAAGAGATGTTAATATCTTATTGTAAGAATCAATAGTAGGCGTAAGAATGAAATATCCCGTAACATCATTATTGTCTTCCATAAACTGTGATTCAATAAGCAGAGCCTTATCGCCGAGCTTTCCGAATTCAATTGCAGGTACGCTGAGTATAGCACCTGCCATATCAATGGAAAGATACGGTACTGACTGGTTTATGGTCAGATTTGTAAGTGATGACAGCGAAGATATATATGCACCTGAAATAATATTGCCCAATTCCTTAAGTGCGGAGAGCGACATCTCATCAAGTTCACTATTTTCATCTGTTGTGCCCGGAGGCCTTCCGAAGAGCATATCAACAAGACCTAACGCTGATTTTACTCTAAGAATAAACATCATCATTCCGTCTATGTCAGCCTCAAGAGTAACCAAGATTCCTGCAACAGTTGTTTCTGCGCCGCCTATAATCTCGTGCAGTTCTTCAAAACTCAGAAGAGCCACCTTAGGCACCTGCATATCAACCTTGGTATTTATCATACTTGAAAGAGCCGTCGTAGCATTTCCCGCTCCGATATTACCAAGCTCTTTCAATACATCAAACTGCATTCCATCAACATTATCCAAATCAAAATTTGCCACTAACATACCTCCGGAAATTACGCAATTTCCCTGTCTTTCTCTATAATCACATTTTGCATATTGAGCAGTGAGATGAGTGTATCGTTGCTTCTTCCTACACCGCTCAAATACTTAGCCTTCTCCCCATTATTGCTGTTAGACGGTTTCTCTATCGAATTGTTTGCAAGGGTAACTACCTCTTTTACTTCATCAACAAGAAGTCCTATAGAGCCGTCAAGTTCCTCCAGTTTAATAATAATTATTCTGGTAGCGTTGGTTACTTCATCATCAGGCAGACCGAACTTAAGTCTTAGACTCATAACGGGAATAACCTCTCCCCTAAGGTTTATTATGCCTTTGAAGTAGTGCTGTGACTTAGGCACTCTGGTTATCCTTGTCATCCTGACGATATTGTCGACAAAGCTTATGTCTATCCCATACTGTTCAGTTCCAAGCTTTGTGACTATATATTGCTTTGTTTCAACTTCTAAATTCATATTTTCCATAAGACCGTGACTCCTTTCAAAGCCCTTTAATTAGAGTAATACATTTGCATCAAGGATAAGAGCTACTTCTCCATCTCCAAGGATGGTGGAACCGCTTATCAGCTTAGGTGTATTGATGTATTTTCCAATGGACTTGATAACTATTTCCTGCTGTCCTATAAGGCTGTCAACAACAAGTCCTGCAAGCTTGTCGCCCTTTCTTACAATTACTATAATAAGATTATCGTTGTCTACATCTCTCTCAGGAACATCAAGGAATTCATCAAGCCTTATGAGAGGGATAACAGTACCGCGAAGACTGATTACCTCTTTAGACTGAACATACTTAATATCACTCATTGAAACATCTTCAATGGTCTGAATACTTGCAAGAGGAATAGCGTACTTCTCATTGCCGATTTCAACCATAAGAGCCTGAACAATGGCGAGAGTAAGCGGAAGTCTTATAGTAAAGCTGCTGCCTTCTCCTCTTGCCGTCTTACACTCTATGGTACCGCCCAGCGACTCTATGTTGGTCTTAACTACATCAAGACCTACTCCTCTTCCGGATACATCGCTTACCTGATCCGCTGTGGAGAAACTTGGAGCAAAGAGTGTGGCTATAGCTTCCTTATCCGTAATGCTGTCTATCTGGTCGGCAGGCACTACGCCCCTCTCAACCATCTTTCTCTTAACCTTTTCTACATCAATTCCCGCACCGTCATCACGAACTTCTATTACTACATTGTTGCCTTCCTGATAAGCATCAAGGAAAATAGAGCCAACCTCCGGCTTTCCGAGTCGAAGTCTTTCCTCATTGGACTCAAGACCATGATCCGCAGAGTTTCTGAGCAAGTGCATGAGAGGATCGCCTATCTCGTCAACCACAGTTCTGTCAAGTTCTGTATCCTCACCCGTCATATAAAGTTCCATCTTCTTGTCAAGCTTCTTTGAAAGATCTCTGATCATACGAGGGAACTTCTGTACCGTACTTTCAATAGGAACCATTCGTACCTTCATAACCGTTTCATGGAGATTTGTGGTAACAGTTCCCAGATACTCTATCTGCTCGTTAAACGCAGACATATCGCTGCCATCTCTCTTGTCCGTGCTGCTCATGGAAACAAGACCGTTTTTGGCAATAATAAGCTCGCTTACCTGATTCATAAGGCTGTCCAGCTTCTCAATATCCACTCTTACGGAGCGGTTTACAACCGGCTTGCCTTTAGCCTTATTGCCGCCTGCCGCCTGCTTTGCAGGTGCTGCCGCCGCAGGTGCAGCCTGAGCCGCCGCCGCTGCAGGTGCAGCCTTAGGAGCTTCCTCCTTCTTAGGCTCTTCCGCCTTTTTCTCCTCCGCCGCTTCCTCTATAACTCCTATTACAACATCTTCTATCTCGGAAACACTCTGGATAGCCGCTCTCATTTCTCCTTCAGGCTCTTTTGTCACAAAGATAATACTGAAGTCAAAGCCGAACTTCTCATCCTCTATATCCTGCACGGACGGATTTGCAATGATTACATCTCCTATCTCCTCAAGTGCCTTAAACACAAGAAAAGCTCTTGCCGCCTTGAGCAAACAGGACTCCTCAATATATACCGTAGCTCCGAATACATTAAGTCCTTCTTCGTGAGCCTTCTTTACTGCCGTGTTTTCATTGTCGGTAAGCTTTATATCCTTATACTTTGCTTTAGCCAAGTCCGCTTCCGCCGCAGGCGCTTCTTCAACGGCAACCGCCGCTGCTGCGGGTGCTGCTGCCGGTGCCGCCGCAGGTGCAGGCGCACTTCCGTCCGCACTATTTAAAAAGTTGTTCAGCTCCGTTATAATCGCCTCGTTGTCATTATCTCCTTCGTCCGAGGTTTCCTGAATAGTATCCAGATATTCCTGGATAGCATCAAGACCTCTGAAAAGAGTGTCGACCATGCTGTCATTTACCCTCAGCTTGTTTTCACGCACCGCCGAGAAAACATTTTCCATATCATGAGTCAAGCGCTGCATTCTCTTAAAGCCCATAGTTCCCGCCATTCCCTTAAGAGAATGTGCTGAACGGAATATTTCGGCAATAGCATCGCTGTTGTCCGGCTCTTTCTCAAGAACCATAATCTGATCGCTTAAAACCTGAATATGTCCCTTCGTTTCATCAACGAAAATATCCAAATATTGACTTGTATCCATCTTAACGTACCCCCGTCGCTTTCACTATAGCATCTGCAATCTGTTCAAGAGGAAGAACTTCGTCGGCAAGCCCGGACTCCGCTACTGCTCTCGGCATACCGTAGACTGTACTGGTTGCCTCATCTTGCGCTATAACATACACATTGTTCGTTTGTTTTAACTGTTTAATTCCTTCCGTTGCATCGGAGCCCATCCCTGTCAGTACGACACAAACTATCTTTTCATAGGCGCTTCCCGTCAACGATTCGTACATAATGTCGGCGCATGGTCTGAGTCCTCCACGCGGAGCATCTTTAGTAAGGGAGAGGAAGCTTTCGCGCGACTGCTCCGTTACCTTCATCTGGTATCCTCCCTTTGCCAGATAAACCTGATTTTCTACTATTACATCTCCCTCGGCAGCTTCTTTCACATTTATAACACTTGTTTCCTGAAGTCTGTTTGCAAGCGACAAAGTAAACCCGCCCGGCATATGCTGTACTATAAGCATACCTGCGCCTATCTTTGCAGGAAGCATAGGTATAAGCATCTGAAGCGCCTTAGGCCCTCCTGTCGAACAGGCGAGCGCCACAAGCACCTTACCGTTGCTCGAAGTCCTCAGCCGCGGATGGATAAGCTCTCTCGTCTTTACATTAGAGCGCATACCTGCAAAATCTCTGTCCGAAAATCCGAACGGCTTAACATTTTCCTTGCCGCTTAATCTAGATGATATTTTAGTTGCCGCATAGAGTTTTTCAAGAAGACTTTTACTAAAATCCTCCTCTTTTACCTCCGCATAGCTGTCAGGCTTAAGCAAAAAATCAAAAGCTCCCAACTCCAACGCCCTTATGGTTTCACTCGCACCCTCTCTTACCATGGTGCTTACCACAATAACGGGAATTTTAATTTTTGCCCTGGCAATCTCTTCAAGTAATTCCAGTCCGTTCATCTTAGGCATATTTATGTCCAAGATAACCGCGTCATACTCTTTTTTGTTCCTGAGTATTAAATTTAGCCCCTCAAGACCGTCACGCGCCACATCCTTTACCTGAAATCTTTCGTCAGCTTTTATTATATCAGATATAACTCTTCTTATGAGTGCAGAGTCATCAATTATCAAAATATTTTTCACTTCCAATATTCCCCCATTTGAAACATGAATAAACCCGAATTCCTTAAACATTTCCCTTGCTTCTGTTTTTTCTTTCCTCTTCAAATATAAATCTGACAATCGTGTCCCTGTAACTGTCGCTTATACCAAGGAAAACCCCTCTTACCTCGTACTTGTTCGACTCTACGGATTTCCTTTCACAGCTTATAATACTCATAAGTATGTGGTATTTGTAATTTGTCTTCCCTATGGTCAAATCCAGTTCTATTATTATAAGCTCTTCCTGTTTTCTCTCCTTGTCCGATATATATTTTACCCCTCCGCCGCTTAAGTCTATAATTATACAATCCTCCCAAAGCAGCGTGTTTTCCGCAACCAGATTTATATATTTACTCTTATGCTCCTTTATAAGTTTTCCCGTACCCTCAAAATTCTTCAGTTCTTTGTTTTCTTCGGCAGTAAGCACATGCAGCTTTGTAGCTATTGAACATTGCAGCCTGTAATACTGTCTTCTCTGAATTTTCTCAAGCTCCGTGATAAGTTCTATTACTATAACCGCCAGACTTCCCTCAAAAAATCTGTCCTTAACAACCGTTCTCGCCTGCAATACCCCGTAAACCGTATAAAAATACATAAGACACTCTTCATCCACCTCAAGAGGTATGGTTACAGTCTTGTCCATAGGCATAATAAGTTTGAGCGTAACCTCATCCATTACATCTATAACCTTACTTCCGAGCGTCTTTACCTTTTCTTCATCATTCTTTTTGCGTATCTGCCGCAATACATCTACCTTATCTCCAATTGAAACCGAATATGTAGCCATATCGTACCCCCATAATCTTTACTTTTTTAATGTTCGCCTCAATGTATCAGAAAATATCCCCGCCAAACCTCTTCTTTTTGTATTAGACGAACCGCCGCTTTGAGGGTTGATTACTTTCTCTGCTATTTCTTCAATTGCTTTGGCTGCCTTGGAAGTAGGAAAAGCAATTGCCAATGGCTGCTGTTTCATGACCGCCTTGTTTATATTTGCGTCCACGGGAATTGAGCCTGTGTATGCAAGCGAAATATTTAAGAACTTATCCGCAACTACACTCAATTTTTCATAGAGCTCTTTTCCCTCTTTTTCATTCGGTACTCTGTTGGCTATAAGCTTTATGTGACAATGTTCCCTTGCAAACTCCGGCTGCCTGTCCAGCGTCTTTAACAATGCATACGCATCGGTTATGGAGGTAGGCTCCGGCGTGGCAACGAGAAGAACCTCCGCACTCGACATCACAAACTCCATGACATTCTCCGAAATGCCCGCTCCCGTATCTATAATCACAACATCCGCCTGCCTGTCGAGTTCTTCAAGCTTTGCCGACAAATTTATTAACTGCTCTTTAGTAAGATTTGTCATCTCCCGTATGCCCGAGCCGCCGGAAATAAAGCCTATATTCTCAGGGCCTTCGGTAGTTATCTCGTTCAATGTCTTTCCCCTGAACATAAGATCTGCGAGATTGTACTGAGGTCGGATGCCCAGCATCACTTCTATGTTTGCAAGTCCAAAATCCGCATCCAGCACTATCACTTTCTTCCCTAAGCGGCTAAGAAATATTGCCAGATTTATCGCCAGACTTGTCTTACCTACACCACCCTTTCCGCTCGTTATCGTAATAACCCTGGAAAGCACCGGAGCAGTATGTTCTTTTTTTATTATATTCCTAAGATTCTGTGCTTGATCCATATTTTTCCTATTCTATAAGTTTGCTAATCTTTCTATGATAAAAGCTGCTTCGCTATTCCCTGTGTATCAGCTTTTTCAATATCATCAGGTACATTCTGCCCGAAGGTAACATAAGACAGAGGAGCTTTGGTCAGCATAAGAATATTGTAAATATTCCCCACCGTACCCGTTTCATCCACTTTTGTAAATATAAGCTTATAATTCGGTATATCCTCATAAGCCTGGGTAATTCTGATTAAATCCTTGTATTTTGTCGTAGCCGACAGCACGAGGTATACTTCCCTGTCTTCCTCCGGCACCTCACTTATGAGCCTTTTCAGCTCATCCACCTGTTCTTTATTTTTATCGGAGCGTCCCGCAGTATCTACAAAAACTATCTCGTGTCTGTCCAGTTCCTTTCTTGCCTCTGCAATCTCCGAGGCGGAATAGACCACATTCAGAGGTATTCCCAAAATATTTGCATAAGTCCTGAGCTGTTCTACCGCCGCCACTCTGTAAGTATCCGCCGTCAGCAGCCCTACGCTTCTTTTTTCCCTGATCTTAAAACTTGATGCAATCTTGGCGATTGTGGTAGTCTTTCCGACTCCTGTAGGTCCTAAGAAAAACACATACTTGGTCTTTCCCGGAGTAAGTTCTATAAGACTGGGCTGTCCCAGTTTCAGCACAAGCTTCTGGTAAACCGCACCGAGTATCCTGTCTACCTGTGAATCCTTCTTTATTGTCGACTCAAGCTCTCCGGTAAGTTCGTTTACATATTTTTCATCCACTTCGTTGTTAAGAAGCTGTCTGTACACCAGTTGCATACAGGCATTTAATTTTGACTCCGCTTCTTTTCTCTCATTTGCCGCGGCTTCATCTCTTGCCTGCGCTCCGTCGAAATCCAGATTGTCGGACAGATTGGTGCTTACCTCCTGAAGTTTATCCGAAAAGCTACCGCCTGCAGCAGTCTTTGAGGTATCTCTTATCTCTTTTATCTTAGAGTCGTTCAACTGTTTTTCCAAAAGCCCCTGCAAATCGTTCAGTTTTTTCTCTATGGCTGAAACCTCAGCTATCTGCGGCGCCTGCTTTTCCTGTTTTTTATCTTCTGCCGCCTCCGTTTTAGGCTTATATTCAATATTTTCATCAACTGCCGCCGTGACCTCTACAACGGGCTTTCTCAGAAAACTGAAAATACCTTTAGGGGTAACCGTCTTTATATTCATAACTACGGCTTCTCCTCCAAGCTCTTCTTTTGCCAGAAGTATGGCATCTTTTTCCGTTTCAGCTTTAAACTTTTTTATTATCATACAGTTACCATCCCAACCGATTGTAATTCCACATTAGCATCAACTTCATTGTATGAAAGCACTACCAGATCGGCAAAATAATCCTCAGTCAGTTTCTTAAAATACATTCTTACAATTGGAGAAGTTATTACTATCGGAGCCTTTCCTAGTTTGTCTAGCTTATCAATTTCCATCTTCAATGAATTCATTATATTTTGTGCCGCATTCGGATCGAGAGTGAGATAAGCTCCCTGCTCCGTCTGCTTGACCGAATTCATAATTTCCTGCTCTATTGCAGGATCAAGGGTAACCACGCTGGTAGTTTCATTAGGCGGGAAGTATTTCCCCGATATAGCCCTTTTCAGCCCCTGTCTGGCATATTCCGTAAGCACATCCGTGTCATGTGTAGTAGGTGCATAGTCTGCAAGAGTTTCCAATATCGTTACCAGATCCCTTATAGATATGCCTTCTTTTATAAGATTCTGTAAAACCTTCTGTATCTCGCCTACACTGAGAAGCTTAGGCACAAGCTCTGAAATAAGAGCCTGATCCTGATCCTTTATGTTGTCGATAAGATTTTGTACATCCTGTCTTGTAAGCAGCTCCCAGATATGCCGCCTTACAATCTCCGTAATATGTGTAGCTATGATGGACGGCGGATCTACAACGGTATATCCCAGTGCCTCCGCTCTCTCTCTCTGCGCCTCCGTTATCCAGATTGCGGGAAGATTAAAGGAAGGCTCAAATGTAGGTATACCTGTTATCTCCTCTTCAACATAGCCCGGATTCATAGCCATATAGTGGTCGAACATAATCTCTCCGGCTGCCACCTGTATGCCCTTTATCTTTATCACATACTGATTGGGATTCAGCTGTATATTATCTCTCAATCTGATTATCGGAACTACGGTTCCAAGCTCTAGTGCAATCTGTCTCCTTATCATAACC
>JBHADN010000064.1:0-12414 GCA_041855085.1 Catonella sp. | reverse complement strand
TTTGCCGCCTTATTGGTAAATGTAAGCGCAAGTATATTCCACGGACTTACTCCATATTCCTCTATAAGATAGGCTATCCTCCTTGTAAGCACCCTTGTTTTTCCTGAACCTGCACCTGCTAAAATTAGCAGTGGCCCGTTTTTATGCACCACTGCTATCCTCTGTTCTTCATTTAAATCATCCAAGATTTTCATTAAATGTTTCCCCTTATTTTGATTCCTGTGTCGCTTGTCATAAACAACACCAGTTTTCCCTCTTTAAAACTTATGCTTACCGTGTCTTTTGCAAATTCGTTGCTTATACAGAGGCTGCTGCCGTAAGAAAGATTGCAGTTTTCAATCTCATACTTTGCCCCTTTTATACTTAGACCCTTTATCTGCTCTGTCAGCGGCAACACAGAAAAAAACTCTCCAAAAGCCCTGTCCTTTTTCAACACCACTTTTCGGTCATGCACGGAAATCGCATTGTATTTATCTATTATTCTTATTTTTATTTCGCTCTCCAGCGCCTTACACATAAGATGGATATTGGCAAATGTGTGATCCAGTCTTGTGCCCGTTGCACCAAGCAGCAATATTTCCGAGGGATTAAGCGCAATTGCCATAGATATGGCAAGCTCCGTATCCGTTTCATCCTTTTCCGCATTAAATGTCCTTATTATCGGCTTGCCCTCTTTTTCAAACTGAGCCTCGAAATATGCCAATAAGTCCTCATCGCTGCTGTCAAAGTCACCTACTGCATAGTCCGGCACTACATTCAGCTCCTTAACTGTTTTCATCCCCGAGTCTGCTGCTATTACCAGTTCGGGAGCATACTCCCTGAACACATCCTCCGCAAAATCTTTATCAGTCCTGCCCCCCGTGACTATAAGTACCCTCTTCATACATCCTCTCTATCAGCCTTCTCGTATTTTCTGCTATATCTCCGCTAAATACGGCAGTCCCCGCAACTATCACATTTGCTCCGGCACGCACTATCTCTCCTATATTTTCTGCATTTATTCCCCCGTCAACCTCTATATCCAGATTCGGCGCAAGCTCTCTCAGCCTCCTTATTTTTTCAAGACTTGACGGTATAAATTTCTGCCCTCCGAATCCCGGATTTACGCTCATTATAAGCACCATGTCCGCTTCGGAAAGAATAGGCTCTATCTGCGAAAGGGGAGTAGCGGGATTCAGCGAAACCCCCGCTTTAAGCCCAAGCTCCTTTATCTTTGTAACCGCTCTGTGCAAATGCACCGTTGACTCCACATGCACCGTTATAAGGTCCGCTCCCGCCTCCTTAAAGTCCTCCAGGTACCTCTCGGGAGAGTCTATCATAAGATGCACATCAAAAAAAAGCTTAGACTGCTTCCTTATACTTTTTATTACAGGCATTCCGAAAGAAATGCTCGGCACGAAACTGCCGTCCATCACATCCAAATGCAGATACTTTGCACCATTTTCCTCCGTCTGCCTGATCTGTTCTGAAAGTCTGCCGAAATCTGCTGCCAAAATTGACGGCGAAAGTATGTATTTCATCTAATATTCCCTCTTACTAACCAATTCTTCATATATGAGCCCGTAGTTTTTATAACGGCTCTCTGCAATCTCTCCCCTCAGAAGGGCATCCTTTACTCCACAGCTTTTTTCTCCAATATGAAGACAGCCGTTAAATCTGCAATAAGAGCCGTACTCCTCAAATTCGGGGAAATAACTTTTAAGCTCCTTCTTATCAATGTCAAAAAGCTCCAAGCTTCCAAAGCCCGGAGTATCACATACATATCCTCCCTCCCCTATATAGAAAAGTTCGGTATGTCGGGTTGTCTGTTTACCTCTTTCTATCTTTCTGCTCACTTCCCCTGTTTCCATATTGGCATGTGGCGCAAGATAGTTTGTGATAGTGGACTTGCCCACTCCCGAAGGTCCTGCAAGCACGCTGAATTTTCCTTTAAACAGTTCTCTTAATTCAGCCAGCCCCAGCCCTTCCTTCACACTGACATCAATTACCCTGTAACTGTGCTCGTAGATTTTCTTTATCTCGGCAAGCCTTGCCGTGTCTACAAGCTCGGATTTGCTGAAAACGATGGCTACAGGTATGCCCTTTGACATCATCATAACCAAAAACCTGTCAAGCAGGTTGAAGTTAGGTTCAGGCTTTGTGCCTGCAAACACTACCACAGCCTGCTCGGCATTGGCAACTGCAGGGCGGATGAGAAAATTTTCTCTGTCTTTTATCCCTATGAGATTTCCCGTCCTGTTCTCGGCGTCGAGGACTTCTACCTCCGCCACATCTCCAACAAGCGGTTTTATCCCGTTCTTTCTGAAAATTCCCCTCGCCCTGCACTCATAAGCGGCATCGCCGTCATGCACATAATAAAAACCCGCAACAGCCTTTACTATTCTTCCTTCCATCAGTTCGCAGCCTTATTCCAGTTGTTTATTCTCCAAAGTTTATCCCTGTAAAGCTCTCCGTCAACATACATGTAGCATATTCCCTCGCTTTCGTCCGCTCCCTCTACGCTGTCAATATACAGCGGGAAGTCGTCGTAGCTGAGATGCCCCGTATATACGGTTGTCGTATTTCCGTTCTGATCCATTCTTATTTCTATATCGCCGCTCTCGCCGCTCTCCGCAAACGGATTGGCGTCTATGGTAACGGATGCCGTATATGTGTAGGTAACCTCCTTAGGCCCCTGGCTTATAGTAAGTGCAACCGTCGTTCCTTCTTCCGCCTCGGTTCCTCCCGCAACACTCTGTGAGATGACAAGTCCTTTTTCCACTTCCTCGCTTTCCTTATACACCACAGATGCCTTAAGCTTGGCCTCCGTAACAGCCTTTGTCGCCTCTTCTTCCGTCTTGCCTACCACATTAGGTACGGATACTTTCTTAAATTCAGGGCCGCTGCTTACAACAACGGTTATTGTCGAGCCCTCTTTTACCGGTGTTCCTCCTGCCGGAAGAGTTTCTATAACTCTGCCCTCAGCTATATCGTCACTGAATTTTGTCTGTACGGTTACTGCAAACTTCATTCCCTGAAGTGTGGACACGGCACTGTCCTTTTCTATATTTCTTACATCCGGTATGCTTAAATCTCTCTCTCCGCTGCTGACCGTTATAACAACCGTATCTTCCTTTGAAATTGATGTGCCCGCCGCCGGAACCACATCTATAACCTCATCTTTTTTTACCTCGGCTGAACTTACGGTTTCAAACTTGTACGCGGTAATCCCCGCCTCCGAAAGCAGACCTATAGCCTCTGCAAGTGTGCGTCCCTTAAGCTCCGGAACTTCAACAAGCTTTGTGCTTGTAGTCGAACTTGCATTCGACTGTGTCTGTGAAGCTGAACTCTGTGCAATACTGCCTGAAACCTGTGAGCTTGTAGAGGAGGTAACCGAACTTTCTCCGTTTCCGAAGAGATTAAATCCCTTTACTACCAACACGATTACAACTATTGCAAGTATAATAATAGCCGCAATTCCCCCGAAAAGTATCAGCTTCTCAAGCTTAGGATCCATCCTTTCCTCTTCATCCTCAGGAATTTCCCTTATATCGCGCGGTTCACGCTTCTTTGCGGTTCCCGACATTATCTTTACCTCGTCTTCCCCGTATCTTGCCTTTCTTATCTTCTGCAGCTCATCTCCCGAAATGTTGATGGTAGGCGAATCCGTAACCACTGCATTGTCAAAACTCACAAAATCGCCCTCAGGCTCCGAAACCGCCTTTTTAAGATCTTTAATAAGTTCCGTTGCCGTAAGATACCGCCTCTCGGGCTTTTTCTGCATACATTTCTGCACTATCTTCTCTACGCTGGCAGGAATTTCAGGATCAAGCTCTCTTAGCGGTATCGCCTCCTCCTGTATATGCAAAAGCGCCACCGAAACCGTGTTGTCCGCTGCAAACGGCATTTTACCGGAAATCATTTCATACAGAGTAACACCCAGAGAATAGATATCGCTCTTCTCATCCGAATATCCGCCCCTTGCCTGTTCCGGAGAGATATAATGCACCGAGCCTACAGCCTGACCTGCCGCTATCGTATTTGATGTAGCCGCCTTGGCTATGCCGAAGTCGGTAACCTTAACTTTTCCCTCTTTGGAAATGATTATATTCTGCGGCTTTATATCCCTGTGAATAATGTGATTGGAATGTGCCGCCTCCATACCCTGGGCTATCTGTATCGCAATTCCTACAGCCTCCCTGAGCTCCAGCTTGCCTTTTCTTTCGATGAATCTCTTGAGGGTTATGCCCTCTACAAGCTCCATTACTATATAGTGCAGATCTCCATCCTCGCCCACATCATATACATTTACGATATTGGGATGTGACAGCCCGGCTGCAGACTGCGCCTCCGCCCTGAATTTCATGACAAAGTTCTTATCCGAGCTGTATTCCGACTTTAATATCTTTATAGCTACCTGCCTGTTCAGCCTGCTGTCCCTTGCATTATATACATCCGCCATTCCTCCCGATCCTACAAGGCCGGTAATCTCGTAGCGTTCGCCTATCATTGTACCTTTATTCAACATATTATACCTCTACAATTACTGCTGTTGCATCGTCTTTTCCACCATTGTTCACAGCGGTTTCTATCAATATGCTGCAAATTTCCGACAAGTCCTTATCAGATGCCAATATGTTTTCAAGCAGTCCTTCCTCTATCATATTTGAAACTCCGTCCGAGCAGAGCAAAATTCTGTCCCCTTTTTCCACTTGTACCTCAAAAAAGTCTATCTCTACATCCGGCTCCGGACCTAAGCCCCTTGTTACCATATTCTTATCCGGATGAAACCTTGCTTCCTCTCTCTTGATTGCTCCTTTTTTTACCATTTCCTCTACAACGGAATGATCCTCCGTAATCTGTCTGAGTCGTCCCTTTTGACTCACATAAAGTCTGGAATCTCCTACATTTGCCACATAGAGAGCATCTCCCTTTATAGTGGCAAGCACTACCGTAGTGGCACAGCCTCTAAGTTCCTCATTTGAAATGGTGTTTTCTCTTATACCTCCGTTGGCTGCTTTAATAGCCTCCCTTATAGACGAGATTATAGAATTGCCGCCCTTATCCCGTATATGATTTCGCACCTCTTCTACGCAAAATCTTGAGGCGAAATCGCCTCCGTTGTACCCCCCCATACCGTCTGCCACCATAAACAGATTGGAAAGATTGCCAATCGGCTTTTCTTCACACAGAAAACAATCCTGATTAACATTTTTATTTTTTCCGGTTCTGGTTACAGAAAATGTTTTCATTTATGCTGTTCTCCCTTCCGACAGTCTGCCTGCTCCTCCATATATTCTTTACGAAGCTGCCCGCAGGCTGCATCTATATCCTGCCCCATCTCTTCTCTAATAGTAACATTTATTCCTTTATTTTCAAGTATATTTTTAAACCTTATAACCCCTTTAGGCGCAGTCCTCTTATAACTTCTCTCCTTTATGGGATTTACGGGTATCAAATTAACATGGCAGTTTCTTCCTCTAAGCAAAAATGCCAGCTTTTCCGCATTTTCTTTCGTGTCATTTTCTCCGTCTATAAGACTGTATTCATACGACACCCTTCTGCCGGTCTTTTCAAAATAATAGTCCGCCGCCTCCAGTATTTCCGATATACTGTACTTGTTGGCTATCGGCATTATCCTTCTTCTGTCCTCATCCGTAGGGGCATGAAGCGAAACCGCAAGAGTTATCCCCGTGTTTAAATCTGCGAGCCTCTTCATATTTTCCGTCAGTCCGCAGGTGGACAGCGTAATATTTCTCCTGCTTATATTAAGCCCGTTTTCATCTGTGAGCAATTCTATAAACCTGACCAGATTGTCATAATTGTCAAGCGGCTCTCCGGTACCCATTACAACTACATTGCTTATCCTTTCTCCCAGCTCTCTCTGTATGGCGTAAATCTGCCCGAGCATCTCGGAGGGAGCAAGCTGTCTTGAAAGCCCCATAAGGGTTGAGGCGCAGAAAGTACATCCCATCCTGCAGCCCACCTGTGATGAAATACAGACCGAATTCCCGTATCTGTACTTCATAAGCACGCTCTCTATAACATATCCGTCATAAAGCTTAAATACAAATTTAATCGTGTCGCCTGCCTTTGACTCCTTCCTTGCCACCGCCGAAATTTCCGTAAAAGGAAGCTCCGCTTTAAGCCTCTCTCTAAGCGTAAGCGGCACATTTGTCATCTCGTCATAGCCGGTTACAAGCTTCTTATGTATCCATTCATAAATCTGCTTTGCCCTAAACGGCTTTTCTCCGCTTTCCTTTATAAGGGAGGCCATTTCGGAAAGAGTCAGACTCGCTATCTCTCTTCTTATATCCTTCAAATTATTTCTCCCTCACAAACTGTGAAATAAAAAATCCGTCAGTGCCGAGTTCATCCGGAAACAGCCGCATATATCCGATTTCAGCCTCTTTTGCAAGTCTGATACCGCTCTTAGTACCAAGCAGCCCTATAGGTATTTTATCCGAAAAATTTACCGGTGTGAAGTCCTTAAATTTTGAAATAAATGTGAAGTTCTCCTCATTTTCTTTCCTTGAGAGCGTACAGGTGGAAAATAGCAGCAAGCCGCCCTTTTTCACATACTCCCTCGCATTTAACAGTATTTGCTTCTGAAGCTCTGCCAGTTCGTCTATCCTCTCCTGTGTGACATTGTACTTTATATCCCTTTTCCTGCCCATAATTCCCAGCCCCGAGCAAGGCAGGTCGCAGATTACAAGGTCCGCCGCTTCCTTAAAAGCCTCGTTATAAACTGCGGCATCGTTTATCTGTGTTTTTATTTTAGTTAAACCTGTCCGCAGCACATTTTCTTCTATAAGTCTTTTCTTCATCTCCGAAATATCACAGGCAATAACCTCTGCCACTTCTTCTTTCATGGCAAACATCAGGCTCTTTCCTCCCGGCGCGGCACAGAGATCTATTACCTTGGCATTTTCGGGCAATCTCACTATCTCGCCCAAAAATCCGGAACTTTCGTCCTGGATTATAAATTCTCCCTTTTTAAAACTCTCTACAAAATTCAGGTTATCCAACTCCAGAATTTTAATACTGTCCTCAAAGACAGTGTCCGTACTGACCTTGACTCCCTCTTTTTCAAGAGCCCTTACAAGGCTTTCCTTATCCGTTTTCAGTCGATTTACCCTGCCGGAAATACATCTGTTTTCCTCAAAAACCTTTATAAGCCTCTCTGCCCTTTCCAAGCCGTATTCTTTCTCAAAATGTTTAACTACAAACTCCGGCATCGAATATTTTACTTCAATATATTTTATCCGGTCCTTTGCTTTATCCGGCAGCTTTATATTTTCCTTGTTTCCCGCTATGTTTCTCAGCACTCCGTTTACAAAACCCGAAAGCCCGGAAAAACCCCTCTTTTTAGCAAGCTTTACCGCCTCATTTATTGCTGCGCTGTCAGGCACTCTGTCCATAAAAAAAATCTGGTAAACGGCATTTTCCATGATTATGCGTATAATCGGCTTAAGTCTCCTTACCGGCAGCTTGGAAAAACTGTTTATAACAAAATCAAGATATATTTTCTTTTCTACAGTTCCCTCATAAAGTCTTGTGATAAATCCTCTGGACACCTTGTCCAAATACAGATAGGAGTCAAGCGTATCTTTAAGAACCGTATGCCCTAATTTGCCGGAATCTACCCTAAGAAGCATATCCAGCACTATTTCTCTTTCATTAACCGACATTTTAAGCTCCAAACCTCTGACCTGCCGCCAGTTTTGTACCCTTTAAGAACTCTCCTGCGGACATCCTCTTCTTTCCCTCAAGCTGTACCTCAAGTATCTCCAGCGCTCCTTCTCCGCAGGCCACGACGAAGCTGTCCTTTCTTACTTCAAGCACCATGCCCGCCTCCCCTTTCATTTCGATTGGCTTTGCCGCCCAGATTTTAAGGGTTTTCCCGTATAATACGGTATACGCGCTCGGCCATGGATTCATACCTCTTATAAAGCAGTCAAGCTTTGCCGCCGTATTGTTAAAATCTATAATTCCCATAGACTTTGTAAGCATTCTCGCATAATCTGTAGGACTTTCCCCCTGTTTTTCAGGTATAAGCTCTCCCTTTTCGAGTCCCGACAATGTATCTGTGAGTGCTTCCGCTCCGAGTTTCATAAGCTTTTCAAATAAAGTTCCGGAGGTTTCATCCTCTTCTATCCGTACAACTCTTTTTATGAGCATATCCCCCGTATCAAGTCCTTTGTCCATAAGCATGGTAGTTATGCCCGTTTCCTTCTCTCCGTCAAGCATCGCCCATTGAATAGGTGCAGCGCCCCTGTACTTCGGCAGAAGTGAACCATGTACATTTATGCAGCCGTACTTCGGTATATTCAATATGCTCTCAGGTATAATCTGCCCGAATGCCACAACTACTATGACATCCGGCTTATAACCCTCCAGCACCTCTACAAATTCCTTTTCTCTTACTTTTACGGGCTGGTATACCTTAATGCCGTTTTTCTCTGCAAGCACTTTAACAGGAGAAGGGGAAAGCTCTCCGCTTCTGCCCTTAGGCTTGTCGGGCTGCGTAACCGCCGCCTGTATCTCATGGCCCGCGTCTATCAGCGCCTTTAGAGAGGCTGCCGCGAAATCGGGCGTACCCATAAATATAACCCTCATTACTCCTCCACCTCTAAGCCTGCCGCCTTTGCCGCCGCTCTCTCGGCTTCCTTATCTCCACTGTTGTATATATTTCCGATTACCTTTTCGGTATATATATGGCCGTCAAGATGCTCATTTTCATGAAGCAAAGCCCTTGCCATAAGCTCCGTGCCCTCGAGTACGAATTCCTCAAATTCTCTGTTCAGGGCTTTAACCTTCACATAGTCGGGACGAGTTACAATTCCCGCCTTACCCGGAACACTAAGACAGCCCTCGCTGCCGGTCTGCTCCCCTCCGGTTTCCAAAATCTCGGGATTTATAAAGACTATAGGCTCGTTCCTTTCCTCCGAACAGTCTATAACGAATATTCTCTTGAGCACGCCCACCTGAGGGGCTGCAAGCCCTACTCCGTCGGCATCGTTCATGGTTTCAATCATATCATCTATGAGAGTCTGTATCTTCTCCGTATTTTCCTTAACTTCCCTAGCTCTTTTAGTGAGGATGTCATCCCCTACAGTTCTTATATTTCTAAGCGCCATGTTACCTCCAAATTTTAAGATAGGTTTAGGTAAGTATACCACCATACCTAAGCTATGTAAAGTTTACAAACTTCCATGAGGCTCAAAGTCAAACTGTATGCTTAGCCTGTTGAACGCCTCATTATCCCGGACTTTTACCTCTATTTTGTTTTTAAGCCTTACAAGTTCCTCTCTGTCTTTTGCCTTTATATATATTATCTTTCTGTATACATCCCTTACCTTCGGAATACTTGCCCAGACAGCTCCGTTTGTATGAAAATGAACTTCATTTCCGTCTTGAACTTTCAGAAATTCCGAAAGTTCATTCCCCGCCCTGCTCACTTCTTCCGCAGTTGTTCCCAGAATGAGCACTCCCAGAAGATGTACTTCAGGTGGATATTCCGCGAGTTTTCGGTATCTGATTTCCTTTGTGTAAAAGTCCTTATGATTGCCGCTTGCCGCCGCCTGAACCACATAATGCTCCGGCCTGTAGGTCTGTATAACCACTTCACCTTTATATCTGCCTCTGCCCGCTCTGCCTGCCGCCTGCACCAAAAGCTCGTATGTAGTTTCAGCCGCTCTGAAATCCCCGAAAAACAAGGATAAATCCGCTGCCAAAACTCCTACAAGAGTCACTTTTTCAAAGTCATGCCCCTTTACTATCATCTGTGTGCCGATAAGTATGTCCGCCTCTCCGCTCTTGAATTTGTCTAAAATCTCCTCGTGGCTGTTTTTTCCCGAGGTGGTATCTCCGTCCATCCTCAACACTCTTGCCGCAGGAAACATAGCCCTTACCGTTTCTTCAACCTTTTCCGTTCCCACTCCGAAAGTACCTATATATGATGAGGCGCATTTAGGGCAGGCTGTTTTCATCCCTTCTTCGTAACCGCAATAATGGCAGATGAGCCTGTTCGGCTTATGATATGTAAGCGTCACATCACAATGCGGACATTTTATCGCCTCTCCGCAGCTTCTGCACGACACGAAGCCCGCGTACCCGCGCCTGTTTATAAACAATATTGTCTGCTCTTTCTTTGCCAGTCTGTCCTTTATAAGTTCTTCCAACCTCCTGCTTATAATAGACCTGTTGCCGCCTTTAAGCTCTTCCCTCAAATCCACTACGCTTATGTCGGGATAAGACACATCTTTCGGCCTTTTGGTCAGCCTCAGCAGTTCAAAGCTCTTCTTCTCCACAAGCTTAACCGCCTCAAGACTCGGAGTGGCGGAACCCATTATAATCACCGCGCCCTCGTTCTCAGCCCTGTAAATTGCCGCCTCTCTCGCGTGGTACCTGGGCGTCTTTGAGCTTTTGTAGCTTCCCTCATGCTCCTCGTCCACTATTATTAAGCCCAGCCTTTCAAAGGGAGTAAAAAGAGCCGATCTCGGACCTACTATGATGTATATATCTCCCTCTTTCGCCCTCAGGTACTGGTCATATCTCTCGCCCGCCGACATCTTGGAGTTCATTATTGAAATCCTCTCTCCAAATCTCGCCGAGAGCCTTTCTACCGTCTGAAAACTCAAGGCTATTTCAGGGATGAGAAAAATTACCTGCTCTCCCCTCTTTATTACCTCCTCCATAATTTCCATATACACTTCCGTCTTTCCGCTTCCTGTCACACCGAAAAGCAGATATTTGCCCGCCTTGCCCGATATATAGTCCTCTTTTACTTTGTCCGCGGCGGCTTTCTGCTCCTCGTTAAGCTCTATTTTCAGACCTTCCCCGCTTCCTGCTTTAACAGGTCTTCTATATATAAGCTCCTCTTTTATTTCTATAAGCCCCTCTTTTAAAAGAGATGAAAAAGCCGATGCCGTTACTTTTTCCTCCCTGCAAAAAGACTCATAGCCGAAATCTCCCGAAACGGCTTTTTTTAATATTTTTATTTTCGCGCTGTACTTTTTTCTTTCATATTCAGCAAGCTTTTCTTTTGCTGTGTCCACATCCGCCAGAAGATGTACAGTTCTGTTTTTAATTCGGCTTATCTTTTTGGGCACTTGCAGAACGGTTCTTATAGCCTCGTTTACAGTTCCGCCGTAATTGCTTTTAAGCCAGTAGGCAAGCCTTATCGACTTGGTTTCAAGCTTAGGCGAGGCGTCGGATTTTCTCAAAATCTCTTTTATAAGGCTCTCATCTATCTCCGGCTTCTCCTTTATATCCACTATAAATGCCTTTATTTCCCTGTTGCCCCTGCCGAACGGAACTATTACCTCTGTGCCTATAAGCTCCCCGGTTGCCCAGCTTTCAGGTACCTTATAACAGAAGGTCTTGTCAAGCCTGTCTATTGAAAGTCCTACCACCACTTCAGCATACAAGTACACCACCCCCATTTTCAACGAAAAAAGGACAGTCACATTTTATCAATGCGACAGCCCCCTCAGTCTGTTAAAACAAATCCGTTATTCCTCTGTTTCCTCGCCGCCGACAATCTTTACCTTTTCATGATAAAGCTCATCTACCGCAATAGAAAGAGGCTTGCTCTTCTCATTTGCCGACACATAAGGCTCCGAGCCGGAGATAATCTGCCTTGCCCTCCTTGCCGTGGCAAGCACTATGGAGTAGCGGCTGTTTACCAGCTTGTTCTCGCCCTCCTCCACATCTTTGTTTGCAACTTCCATAAGGTCTGAATAAGACGGATGTAACATCATAATATCGTCCTACCTTTCTATAAATTTAATTCTTTTAACTCCTTGGTAATAACAGATAAAAAGTCTTCTAAATTTTCCCTCTTATGGGATGCCGCCTGTATTATATAATGAATATCCTTTACTGCCTCGGATAAATCATCATTCACTACGATGTAGCCGTAATTCTTTAAAAACTCCGTTTCCTCGGAAGCTCTCTCCAAGCGTTTTTTTATAGCGGTTTCATCTTCCGTGCCCCTGCCTTTAAGCCTGTTCTCAAGCTCCTTTACATTTGGCGGTACAATGAAAATAAGCACGGCGTCCGGGTACTGCTCCTTTACCTTTAACGCCCCCTGAGGCTCTATCTCAAGAATTACATCCTCTCCTTTTCCAAGCTTATCCTCAACATATTTTCTGGGTGTTCCGTAGAAATTGCCCACATACTCAGCCCACTCTATAAAGCCGCCGTCTTTTATCATACTATTAAATTCATCTCTTGTCAAAAAGAAATATTCCCTGCCGTTTTGTTCATTTTCTCTCGGAGCTCTTGATGTTGCGGAAATAGAGAGAGAGTAACCGTACTCTTCTATTACCTTGCCCATCAGAGTTCCCTTTCCGACGCCCGAAAAACCGGAAACTACAGCAAGTACCCCTGTCTTTTTCATATACTTCTCCTACTCATTCCGCAATCTGC
>JBHADN010000063.1:0-3852 GCA_041855085.1 Catonella sp. | reverse complement strand
GACGGTACTATCTAAGATTGGCTGTAAATAAAAAGTGTCTGTAATAACATTCTAAATAATGGAGGATAAAAAAGTGGTAAAAATAGGCGTAATAGGTCTGGGAAGAATAGGAAAAGTGCATATTAAGAGCATTTCAACAAGACTTACCAAAGCAAAGGTGGTAGCTGCAGCCGATCCTTTCTTAAATGACGAGATGATTGAGTTTGCAAAGGGATTCGGTGTTGAAAATCTGAGTAAGGACTACAAGGACATCATAAACAATGCGGAGGTTGATGCGGTTTTAATCTGCTCCTCTACCGACACACATGCAGTTATAAGTGCGGAGGCAATCCGTGCCGGCAAGCATGTTTTCTGTGAGAAGCCTGTGGATCACAGCCTTGACAAAATTAAGATTGTAGAGGATGCCCTTAAAGAAAGGCCTGTGAAGTTCCAGGTGGGATTTAACAGAAGATATGACCATAACTTCGCAGCCATAAGAAGGGCTATAGACGAAGGAAAGATAGGGGAGGTACATGTTACAAAGATTACCTCAAGAGATCCTAACCCTCCAAGTGCGGAATATGCAGCAGTTTCAGGCGGTATGCTTTTAGACATGACGATACATGATTTCGATATGGTGCGTTTCCTTACAGGAGTAGAGGCGGAGAGTATATATGTAGAGCCTGCGGTGCTTGTAGACAAGGCAATCGGAGAGGCGGGAGATATTGACACCGCTATAATCACAATGAAGATGACAGACGGCTCGATAGCTATGATTGACAATTCAAGAAAGGCTGTTTACGGCTATGACCAGAGAGCGGAGGTATTCGGTTCCAAGGGCATGGCGGCGAGCAAAAATGATTCCGAGTCAACCTGCGTAATAAGCGGAGAGGACGGAATCATAAGTGAGAAACCGCTGTATTTCTTCCTTGAAAGATATATGGATTCTTTTGCAAATGAAGTTGCTGAATTTGTAGAGGCAATTCTGGGAGATCTTCCAATAAAGACCGGAATTGAGGCAGGTCGCCAGTCCGTAGTTATGGCGCTTGCAGGCAAAAAATCAATTGCCGAAAAGAGAGTTGTAAAGCTTTCGGAGATTTATCAGGGATAATGTAAATGGTCTGTGAGCCATACATAAGGTTAATGTTAGTTGACACTAATGTGTGGCTCATAGTAATATATACTGTGGTACAATATTTGCGATAAAGTCTTAAAGAGGGCGACAAAAGGAGCAGGGGATATGAAGAGCTTGAGGAATGTAAGGCTTGATGAGATGGAGAAGATGATAATCGATAAGGGAAGCGTGTCAATAAAAGAACTTAGCGATTACTTCAATATATCCATAAATACTGTGAGAAATGATATAGAAAACATAATCCAGAGAGGAAAAACTCGCAAGGTTTACGGCGGAATTGCGGCTGTTTCCAAGGAAAATGCACTTCTTGAATACAGTGTGCGTGAAGATACAAGCAATGCCCTCAAGCGTTCCCTGTGTGAAAAGGCTGTCAGGCTCATAGATGACGGAGATACTATTTTTATTGACTCGGGTTCTACCACAATTCATATGATTGAATATTTAAAAGATAAACAGGATATAAAGGTAGTTACCAACAACATTGTTGCAATAAGTCTGCTGCTTTCTTATCCTCATATACAGGTGTCGGGGATAGGAGGAAAGGTTAATCCCAAGACAAAATCCTTTGCCAGTGAAGAAAGTATAAGAGTGCTTGAATACTACAACATACAGAAGGCATTTATGGCGGCTACGGCGGTAAATGTAAAGAACGGAGCCATGAACTCCGCCTTTGACGAGAGGAGCGTAAAACGCAGGGTTGTAGAAAAAGCGGAGCAGGTGTATCTGCTTGCTGACAGTACAAAATTCGGGAAAAATGCGCTGTTGACTTATTGTGACTTAAAAGATTTGGATGCAATCGTAACGGATGATTCGGATTCCGAATACAGACAGGTATTTATAGAGAACGGTATAAAAATTATATAGGGAGGCTTAATTAAAAATGAAACTGGCTTCTTTGAAAATACTGAAGGCTGCTAAAGAGGGAAGATATGCCGTACCGGCATTTAACATAAACAGCAGCGATTGGATAGAAGCGGCTCTTTTAGCCGCGCAGGCGGAAAACAGTCCGCTGATACTGTCAAGCTCGGACAGGCTGGCAGACTATCTGGGCGGATTTAAATTTATAAGAAAGATGGTAAAAAACTACTACAAAAATTTGGAAATTACTATTCCTTTGGTGCTGCATCTCGATCATGGCGGCAGCGTAAAAAGGTGTATAGAGGCTATAGATGCGGGGTACAGTTCGGTAATGATAGACGGTTCAAAGTTTCCTATAGAGGAGAATATAAGGATGACTTTGGAAGTAGTTAAGTACGCAAGAGAAAACGGAGTAAGCATAGAGGCTGAGGTAGGATGTGTAGGCGGCTCTGAGGACGGCTTAAACAGCGGAATTGCTTATGCGGACATAGACGAATGCGTAAGACTGGTAAAGGAAACAGGCATAGATGCTTTGGCAGCGGCACTCGGCTCCGTGCATGGAGTATATCAGGGAGAACCTTGTCTTTCGTTTGAAAGGATGGAGAAGATAGTTTCTCTTGTTGATATTCCTCTGGTGCTTCATGGCGCTTCAGGCATACCTGAGGAGCAGATACAGAGATGTATAGGGCTTTCGCATGCAAAGATAAATATAAACACCGAGTGCAATCAGGTGTGGCTTGGCGGACTCAGGGAGGCTTTGGACAAAAATCCGACCACACACGAACCCAGGGTGGTTATGCAGCCTGCAAAGACGGCTCTGTGCGAATATATGAAGTCTAAAATGAGGGAATTCGGTTCGTCAGGAAAGGCAAAGGAGGCGGAACAATATGTATGAGAGGTTGTCCTACGAAGAAAGATGCGTGAATCTGGCATCCATAGGAAGTAAAAATAAGACGATGGATATGGATGTTGATATTTATACTGTCACGGATGAAAGCATAGTATTTTGCGAAGAGAATAAGGAAATCGCAGTTCTGCTGCTTGAGGGAAGGCTTGAGTTTGAATGGAACGGCAACAGGGCGGAGGGCGTAAGAGGCAATGTGTTTGATGATATGCCATTTTGTCTGCATATTCCGTCTAAGACCAAGCTTATCTGTACGGCAAAGGGAAAAACACAGTTTTTGGTGCAGAAGGCGATAAACGACAAAGTTTTTGAGCCGGTACTGTTTAAACAGGAGGATTTTACGGAAGTAAGGGCAGGAGAGGGCTTTATGGAAAACACAGCCACCAGACTTATCCGTACAATTTTTGATTACAACAGTGCACCTTACTCCAATATGGTGCTTGGAGAAGTAATTGCTGAGCAGGGAAGATGGTCAAGCTATCCTCCTCATCATCATGCACAGCCTGAGGTGTACTACTATAAGTTTGATAAGCCTCAGGGATTCGGCTGTGCCATGATAGGGGATAATGCCTACAAGATATATGACCACAGCTATATAGCTATAGACGGAGGCTACAGTCATCCTCAATCCACTGCGCCGGGCTACAGGATGTACTTCTGCTGGATGATAAAACATTTGGACGGAAATCCTTGGACGGACAGAATATTTGAGCCTGAACACGAGTGGATGGTGTAAGATTAAGTAAATATTGCAGAATAACCGTTGCCCGAAAAGGTAATGGTTATTTTTGTTTATTTGGAAACCTTATACGAATTTTATTAGAGTAAAATATAGCTGAAAGCCCGATGTTTTGCGGGTCGAGCAAAAAAATAAAAAATATGTAAAAAAGTTTAAAAATGTTATTGACAAAGATATTTGAATGCTGTATAATATCCCTTGCTTGATTGCAAAACATTAAAAACCTTCGGGGTGTGG
>JBHADN010000062.1:0-3837 GCA_041855085.1 Catonella sp. | reverse complement strand
CTTATTATGTTTTTGATAATAGGCAGCCTTACCCGAAGGGCATTTATCAAGATAATTGAACTCGGGGAAAAGGAAGAGGAGAATAAGAAAGCTGCCGAATCCGCAGAAGGGGAGGAAGGCGAAAAGGAAATGGAAAATGCAGCCAGTGAGGAAGGCGGCAGGAATACCTGATTCGCCGTAAACGCACAGACTTGGCTTGCAAAGGAGATATAGCTTATGGCAGATGAAAAGATTGGTAATAAGTTGTGGGAGCAGTATGCGGCCACGCCTACGCAGGACTTGAGAGAAAAGCTGATTCTTGAATATGCCAATCTGGTCAAGATAATAGCGGGAAGAATGTCTATGTATCTGGGGTACAATGTAGAGTACGATGATTTGGTAGGCTATGGGATATTCGGCTTAATAGATGCCATTGATAAATTTGACTTCAATAAGGGAGTTAAGTTTGAAACCTACGCAAGTCTTAGAATAAAAGGTGCGATACTTGACCAGATAAGAAAGATGGACTGGATACCGCGCACCACTCGCCAAAGGCAGAAAAAGCTTGAAGTTGCAGAGAGAGCCTTGGAAGAAAAGTACGGCAGGATGGCAACCGACGAAGAGATTGCACAGGAACTCGGTATTTCAATGAGTGAGTATGAGAGCTGGCAGAGTCAGGTAAATATGTCCGGAATAATTTCCCTAGACGACTATCTGGAGCAGGGAAGCGAGATTAAGCAGGACAGTACGGGCGGAAAACTCGGGATATCAAGCTTTGAAAGACCTGAAGAGGCTGTGGAAAAGGAAGAGTTGAAGATATCTCTTGCAAAGGCGATAGAGGAACTTACGGACAAGGAGCAGAAAGTAATAGCGTTTTATTATTATGAGGAACTTACATTAAAGGAAATAAGCCAGGTGCTTGAGGTTTCCGAGTCCAGAGTTTCACAGCTTCATACTAAGGCACTTTCCAAGCTGAAAGAAAAATTGGGAGATTACATGGATATATTTACGAGAGCCATGTAGTTTGAGGAGTTTATATGGTTTACAAAAATGCTTTTTTTCAGATGCTGATTAAGCCGGATGCGGTATATATAAAATATTTTCCGCCAAGAGAAGGCGGAAATAAGCTTAATTTGGAAGAGTTTGTAAATTATGTTGACAGTCACGACTTAAAGATTGACTATAAAGAACTTTCCAAAGCGGTGGCGGAGGCTAAAGAACCGATTATTTTCAAAACAAATACGGAAAAAACATACCCTGAAGGAGAAAAGATGCTCGTTCAGGTTTCTGACGATTCTATGCAGGCTGTGTGCCGTTTTATACCGCCTTCCACAGGAGGAAGAATTTTATCAAGAGAAGATATAATTAAGGATTTGGCATTAAACGGTATAAAGTTCGGCATAGATGAGAGTGAAGTGGACAGGTACATGGCTGAAAAACAGTATTGTACCGACTATGTTATGGCAAGAGGCAGAGAGGCTGTAGAGGGGCATGATGCCGAGATTATTTACAAATTCAATACCGATCCGCAGGCAAAGCCTAAGGAGAGGGAGGACGGCTCCGTAGATTTTTATTCGCTGGATATCATCGCCAAGGTTGAGGCAGGAGATGAACTTGCAGAATTGATAAAAGAAGATGAGGGGGAGTTCGGCAGCGATGTGAGGGGGCGTGTGCTTAAGCCGTACAAGGTAAAAAAGCTTGCGTTAAAATACGGAAAAAATATATCGTTGTCGGAGGACGGACTTCATCTTATAAGCGATATTGCGGGGCATGCGTCTGTTGATGATGAAGGCAGGGTAAAGGTTTCCAATACATTTGTAGTTCCGAATGATGTGGATCTTTCCACCGGAGATATTGACTATGACGGTAATGTGGAAGTAAGAGGAAATGTTGTAAACGGGTTTAAAATAAATGCCACGGGAGATGTCATAGTAGGCGGTACGGCTGAGGGAGTGGAAATAACCGCAGGAGGTCAGATTATCTTAAAAGGCGGAATACACGGGATGAACAAAGGCCTTTTAAAAGCGGGAAGCAATGTTATAGCCAAATTTTTGGAAAATACCTCGGTAAGAGCTGAAGGATATGTTACTGCAGATGCGATTTTGCACAGCGATGTTTCGGCAAAGGGAGATGTAATTGTAAACAGCAACAAGGGCTATGTAAACGGCGGAACCGTCAGATCCGCAACCCTTATAAGACTTAAAAATGCAGGCTCGGAAATGGGAACCAAGACCAATCTGGAGGTCGGTGTAGATCCGACGCTTATGGCAAGATATAAGCACCTTGAGAATGATATAGAAGAAGTGCTGAGAAGGATGGACACTTCGAGTAAATCAATAGAGATATACAGTAAAAAGATGCAGAGAGGCGAAAAGCTTCCGCCGGAAAAGCTTGCACAGTTCAAAGTTCTTGCGCTCCAATACAAGAAAGATACGGACGATATGGCGGCTATGCAGGAGGAGTTTATCAGCCTGAGAGAAGAGATGGATAAGCAGAATGGAGGAGTCATAGAGGTCATCAATACCATATATCCGGGGGTAAAGGTTTTGGTGGTGGATGCCACATTATATGTAAGAAATGCGGTTAAGAATGTAAGGTTTGTTAGAGAGGGTGCAGATGTCGTTACAAGACACATGATTTAACCCTTGGAAAGGGGATGTTATGCCTATTCAAAACATTGACAACTATCTTATGCCCAGCAGAAGTCAGGAAACTTCATTTCAGAGGACTGCGGAGGTAAACAAGATACCTGCCGAGCAGAACTTTTTGACGGGGGAGGTTCGTCATCAGGCGGAGAGAAAGCTTCAAAGAACCAATGAAACGGAGAAAACACAGCTTGGGGAAGATGCTTTCGATCCCAGAAATAAAGGCAATAACAAGTATTTTAAACGGGAAAAAAAGAAAAAAGATAAAAAGGAAGGCGAAGAAGAAATTCATTCTAAAGAGTTGTTGGAGAAAATGAAGGGCAGCTCGGGCAGACTGATAGATATAAAATTGTAAGAGAGGGTATTGATGGAAACTATAGTAATTATTGCCTTGACGGTGGGAGTGCTCTGTGTTGTCGCCAGTTTTTTCATAAAAGATACGGGCGGGCTTGAGAGTGCGGACAAGGAAAAAATTGTTGAGGAAATAAGAAAAAAGGCGCTTGGGGAAGACAGCATAAATAAGGTTATGTCAAAGGTAACGGGAGAGTTTACGGACAAGCTTACAGACCTTGCGGATGACAAGCTGGGAAGCAGCAAGGACAGTATGGCGGAGGTTGCCAATGACAAGATGATTGCAATAAACGACATGGCAGGTCAGCTCCTTGAGAAGATTGAGCAAAATCATAAAGAGGTAATATTTCTTTATGATATGCTGAATGAAAAAAACGAGAATTTAAAAGATTTTTCTTCCAAGATAGACGGAATGCGCAAAGAACTTGAAAGTGAAGAGAAGAGGATTAGAACGCTTAACAGCGATATAGACGAAAAAATCGTAAAGATAAAAGAGGTACGGCAAACCGTGGTTTCCCGTCCTGTGAATGCACAGCCGAAGCAGAGAGCTTATGAGCAGGCAGAAAAGAAAGAACAGGCGGTTGAGGAGATTAAAGTTAAAGAAGAACCTAAGTCTGAACCAAAAGAAGAAATGAGCCTTAATGACAAAATAATAAAGATGAGAAACGAAGGAAAGACAATAGTTGAAATTTCTAAGACTCTCAGTATGGGGCAGGGAGAGGTCAGTTTAATTTTGGATTTGTACGGCAGATAGCGGAGGATTTTTGTGAAGTTAAAATATATGATACGAGGAATAGGCATAGGGGCGGTTTTTACAGCAGCTCTTATGTACTTTTTATTTGGCAGGAATACTTCAGAACTG
>JBHADN010000061.1:0-4018 GCA_041855085.1 Catonella sp. | reverse complement strand
CCTTCCTCATGGCTTACTTCCACATAGGTCAGAAGCTCATTTTCGGTTATTGCCGAAGTGTTTTTGCTTGCATCTATGCCGAAAAGCTTCAAAAGCGAATTGGAAATCACATTCAACAGAAATACAAGAGGAGTAAACAGCTTCATAATGACCAGAAGTAAAGGAGCATACGCAAGTGCGATGGATTCTGAATGCATAGAAGCAATAGTTTTCGGCACTATTTCTCCAAATACGAGTATAATAAAAGTAAGTATTCCGGTTGCAATTCCGACATAGATATTGCCGAATTTATTTGTGACAAAGGTTGTCGCAAGTGCTGAAGCAGAGATATTTACAATGTTGTTGCCTATAAGAACCGTACTTATAAAGCGTCTGGAATCATCAAGTATTTTTGCCGCAAGGGCGGCATTTCTGACATTCTCTTCCACCATAGAGCGGATTTTAATTTTGCTGGCGGAAATAACTGCAGTTTCCGCAGAGGAAAAAAATCCTGAGAGCAGAACGAGAGCTAAAAGCACGATAATATTTATCGCGTCACCGGGGTCCAATTCATCATCTCCTTATGTTTTAAATATTTATTTACCTTGATTGTAAATCTCCGAAAAACTTGTAATCCGAGTTTAAAATCAATTTATATCATACCTAATCGGAGTTTTAATGTCAAGGGAAAATGCGGCTTTGAGGGTAAATTGTCTATTTTTTATCAATGCCTACATAGTTGCCGAGTATAGTCAGATTATCGGCTTCCGCCTTAATTCCTGTAAGCGCATTGATTACGCCAGCCTCTTTCAGATTGCCGTCAAAATCGACAAAGAAGCGGTACTGCCAACGCCTGTCAGGTATAGGCTTGGATACGATGTTAGTCATATTTATGTTATTGTAGATAAAATTTGAAAGCAGGTTATAAAGAGAGCCGCTCTTGTGAGGGATTTCAAAGCAGATGCTTACTTTATCCGCATCCTCAAGGTAGGTTTTGCTCTTTCCTATGACTATAAACCTTGTAGCATTCAGCTTGTCGTTGGCTATATCGTCATCAAGTATTTTAAGCCCGTAGATTTCGGCATTTGCCCTGCTCGCTATACATGCCTTGCGGATATCGTTATCCCGCAGTATCATTTCCGCGCTTTCAGCCGTACTTCCATAGGCGAAGGTTTTCCAGTCGGGATGCTTCTCCAGAAAGCCGGAGCATTGCATTATAGGCTGTGCATGGGTATATATTTCACTGATATCGTCAATGGAAGCGTGCGGAAGTGCCATAAGAGCGTGGTCTATCGGCTCTATTGCTTCTCCGAGAATATACACGCCGTATTCCAGCAGCAGGTCATAGATATCGGAAATGCTGCCCGTAGTTGAATTTTCTATAGGGAGAACGCCGTATTCAATCATCCCGGACTTGACTGCCTCACATACCTTTTTGAAGGTGTTAAAGGTTTTGGCTTCGGTGTCCGCTCCGAAGAAGCTCTTCATGGCTCTTTCGGTATAAGTGCCTATTCCGCCGAAAAATCCTATGTTGTCCGACGAATAGGAAGAAACGGTGTCTATGTCGGAAAAGGAGTTACCCATCTTGTTGTACTGGTACTTCCTGCTTATTGACATTATCTGCGTAAAAAGTTCTCTGAGGGAAACTTTTAAGAAATTATCTCCGACGGAAGTTTCCATCTTATCAAGCTTTTCTTTTTCACGCACAGGATCAAAAACAGGCTTTCCGTTTGCGATTTTATATGCGGCGACATCATCGGCAAGTTTCATCCTCTCTTCAAAAAGTGCAGCTATCTGTGAATCGATTTTATCAATTTTTTCTCTGGTAATGCTTAAATCTGTCATAATTTTTGCCTTTCAGTAATGAAATATAAAGGGACGGTTAGTTTTTTGAATAAGTTTAATTATATTAAAATAGCTGTAAAATGCAAGTGCAGCAGGATTTGAATTCGGCTATCCCCCGAAATCGTGGAAAAATGGAAGAAAAGCAGGATAACGCCGTGTAAGTATTGCGAATAATTTGGGTTTAATTGTATTGAAATAGCCTAAAAAGGCAAGTATAATAATAAGTGAAGTGTTACAGACAAGAGTTTGCCGGACAAAATTACTGCCGGGAGAGGTGTGTATGGGTAAGGAAAAAAAGCGAAGCTGGAAAACAAACATCGTACTTGTGCTTATCCTGCTTGTGATAGCGGGAGGTCTTGTGGTTGCGCAGATTGCGGGAAGATTTGTTCCGAATGCTGAAGGGGCTGTAGGCAATACGGCGTGCAATCTGTATAACGGAGGATTGTTTGCGGTATCGGAGGATAAGATATATTTCAGCAATCTGAAGGACAGAGGTTCGCTGTACTCTATGGATAAAAATTTCACGGGATTTAAATTTATGATAGAGGATACCGTAGGATATATAAACGATGCCGGAAACTATGTAGTATATTCAAGGCTTAATTACACGAGGAGCGACGGAGTGAAGCAGGTGCTTCAGTTTTCACAGTCGGGAGTGTACAGGGTAGATAAGAAGAATACACGCAACATAGGCGGTATATATCCGTTTACGGTAGGTGCGGTAGGACTGGTGGGAAACGATGTTTATTATCAGAAGTACGAAAAAGACGGGCAGATAAATCTGTACAGAGCAGGGCTGGACGGAAAAAATGACGAGCTTTGCCTGAGTGAGAGCGTAGTGCCGGGAACTTTAACAGCCAATAAGGTTTACTACGGAGGAGTGGGAGATGACCACTACATATATTCCTATGAACCTGATACAAAAAGAAAGCTGGTTATTTATAAGGGGAATTGTGCATGGCCGGCGCTGGTAGGCGGCAATATTTATTTTATTTCCATAACCAGCGGATACAATCTTGCAAGAATAGACGAATACGGTGGAAATCCCACTATTTTGGTAAAAGAAAAATGTGTTTCGTACAATGTTACGCCCGACGAGAGATATGCGGTATATCAGATAGACAACGGCTCCGACAATCGACTGGAGATGATAGACTTGCTCTCGCTTGAGAAGACGGTAATAAGAAACGGAGATTACAACAGCATAACAATTATAGATGATACCGTATTTTTTAGGGAATTCGGAACGGATGAGATATATTATTTCAATCTCGGCAGTCCGCAAAGTGTAGAAATATTCAATCCGCCCGATCTTACCGAGGAAAAGAAATAAAGGAGTGAGTTATGGAAAACAATGACAAGGACCTTAAGAAAAAACTGCTGGTATTAAAGCTTACTGCATTGGCAATAGTTATAATACCTATGATAATATTTATAGTGGCTTTTATACTGGTTGCAAGGGCAAAGGCGGAGGTTGCCGCAGACAAAAAGTACGGCATGTTTTTAGGAGTGAATGACCTCTCAAAGCTTGAAAAAATGCAAAAGTACGAAACTATTGTGATAGATGCCGACAATTTTACAAAGGCTGAAATTGAGAAGATAAAGGGAAAAGGAAATAAGGTATATTCTTACATAAGTATAGGCTCTCTGGAGGATTACAGGGATTTTTACGAGGATTATAAAGGCCTTGCCATAGCTGAGTACGAAGGCTGGGAAGGGGAATACTGGGTAAAACTTTATGACAGCTCTTGGAGAAAGCTTATAAGAAAAAGGTGCAGAGAATTTATAAAGAAGGGGATTGACGGATTTTTTGTGGACAACCCGGATGTATATGAGCTGTACAGAGAAAAAAAGATATATAACGGCATAACCAAGATATTGAAAGACATGAAAAAGACGGGCAAGGAGGTTATGATAAACGGAGGAAGCAGATATATAAAGGAATATATGAAAAACGGCGGCAATCCTTTAGATGTGATAGACGGAGTAAGTCAGGAAAATGTGTTCACGACGGCAGATGTAAACGGCTTCGGTCTTTCGACGAAGTATGATGAAAAGGAGTTTAAGAAATATCTGAAAAATATTTACAAAAAAGGCGTTGAGGTTCTGATTATAGAATATGTCCGGAATGACGACAGTCTGAAAAATAAAATAAATGCTTATTGCAGTAAGACGGGCTGGGCGTGCTATGTGT
>JBHADN010000060.1:0-3425 GCA_041855085.1 Catonella sp. | reverse complement strand
GTAAATGGATATGAAACCTTGAAATCTGAAGCAATAAATTCTATAATTCTAAATAAGCGCAAGGGAGATGAGGTAAGTGTGACCGTTTACCGAAATGAAGACGGAATATATAAGGAAAAGAATTTTACCGTAATTCTTGCAGAAAGGCCGGAGGCTAAAAATTAGGAGGTATTATTTGGAAAAAGCAGTAGAATTATTTGCACCCTGCCACTTCGGTTTGGAGGCGGTTTTAAAAAGAGAGGTTATGGATTTAGGTCTTGAAGTAACCGAGGTGGTTGACGGAAGAGTTTCCTTTAGAGGGGATGTGTCGGCTATTGCAAGAGGCAATGTATTTTTAAGGACAACGGAAAGAATTATGCTGAAGGTAGGCAGCTTTAAGGCTGAAACCTTCGATGAACTTTTTGAAAAGACCAAGGCTCTGCCTTGGGAAAACTACATACCGAAGAACGGCAGATTTTGGGTAAAAAAAGCCTCTTCCATAAAGAGCAGACTGTTCTCGCCGTCGGATATACAAAAAATCGTTAAGAAAGCCATAGTGGACAGACTTTCGGTAAAATATAACATAAGCTGGTTTTCTGAGGATGGAGCGGATTATCCTATAAGAATAACTATATTAAAGGATGAGGTTACAGTAGCCCTGGATACATCGGGGGAGTCGCTTCATAAGAGAGGCTACAGAAAGCTTACGGTAAAAGCGCCTATTACTGAAACTCTGGCTGCCGCACTCATCAGCCTTACACCTTGGAAAAAAGACAGGCTGCTTGTAGATCCGTTCTGCGGAAGCGGTACTATACCTATAGAAGCGGCTATGCTGGGACTTAATATAGCTCCGGGGATGAAAAGGAAATTTGAGGCTATGAACTGGGAAAACATTTTACCGAAGAGCCTGTTTGAAGAAGCCGTAAAGGAGGCTGAGGACAGGATAGACAGAACTTCAAAACTTTCCATACAGGGCTATGATTTGGACTCTTCGGCAATAGAGGCGGCAAGGGGGAATGCGGCATTTGCAGGGCTGTCCGACAACATACATTTTCAGACAAGGGACATGAGAGATATCAGCAGCCCTAAAAAGTACGGCTTTATTATCACAAATCCGCCTTATGGCGAGAGAATTGAAGAAAAAGAGAATATGCCTGCCTTGTACAGAAGTATGGGAGAGGCATTTGAAAGACTTTCCGACTGGTCTTATTATATAATAACAGGCTATGAGGATGCGCCTAAGTATTTCGGAAGAAAGCCCGATAAAAATCGTAAAATATATAACGGAATGATGAAGACATATTTTTATTCCTATCAGGGGGCAAAGCCGCCGAGAAAAAGAGAATAGGCACTTTATACTTGAAAAACTGTATTATTGCTGTATACTGTAAGTATTGATTGTAAATAAATCCAAACTGTTCACAAACAGGCTGCAGGCTTCATACCATCTTTCGTGAATAGATTTGAGATAAAATTTTGGAGTAGCCTACAATGTATTATAGTGATAAAAAGTCGGAACTTATAAAAATTACAAGGGTTAGTGTCTTATTTATGGCAGTAGCCTTCTTGTTTTCCGCTTTTTTTTCGGGAGATAAGGTAGAGAGAACCACTCTCTGGGCAAAGGAAGAGGTGGATGCGGTATCGGAGATTGCGACGGAAAATACCGAAACGAGAGAAGGTACCGATATGGCGGACGATTTAACCCGTACAATCGACGAGATATCTGAGGAGGTAAGTCCAAGCTTTGTATTTGACAGGGAGAGGATGACCGAGAAATATGTAGTTATTCCCAAATTTGCAAGCGGCAGCAGAAATGCGGTATTGATTGACGATTACATATATCGTACATTTTATATAGATGTAAAAGAGGGTTATGACGGAGCTTACAATGCGGATAATATTTTAAGATATGCGGGAGATAACGAGTTTAAAGGAAAGCCCGAGGACTTAATCCTGCCGCCGTATATGGAAGCGTTTCTTAAAGGAAATCCTTATGTGAGTGAGGAATCTGAAAAGGCATATGAGGACATAGAGAGCGGAAAAAGGAAACAGAAAAAAAATGACGATCCTGTGATAAATATAAAAATCACGAAAGATTTTAAAAGCACGGGAAAAACGAGGATAGCACTCACATTTGACAGGTTGTATATACCGGAGCTTCTGGAGGATAACAGCAACTACTATATCTCATTGAAAAGCCCTAAGGATGCTTATAAAAAGATAATAGTAATTGATCTCGGACACGGAGGAAGGGACGCGGGAACTTTCAGCGGCGACAAAAAGGTTCTTGAAAAAGATACCACGCTGAGTTTCGGACTTTTGTTGAAGGAAATATTTGACAGACAGGACGAGATAAAGGTATATTTCACAAGATTGAGCGATGCTACCGTATACCGAAGACCTCGTGCAGACCTTGCGAATGAGCTTGAAGCGGATTTCTTTCTCAGCATTCACAATAACAACTATACAGTTTTGGGAAGACCTATAGATTTTAATGAGGTACGGGGAACTGAAATACATTATAACGAGAAGATAAGCGGCACAAAGGTAAGTTCAAGAAGATTTGCGGAGCTTATCCTGAATGCCGTACACAGCAGCTTAGGGACGAGAAAAAGAGGAATAGTGGAGGGCAGCGGATGGTATGTGCTCGGTCATACAAATATGCCTTCGGCTTTAATAGAAATCGGATTTCTTACCAATATAGACGACTTGGAACTTATACAGGATGAAAACAGGATGAAGGCCTGTGCAGAGGAGATGTATAAAGCAATTTTACAGGCATTTGAGGAGAATGAGGAATGATGGAAAAAATAGTTTTTGCTACGGCAAACGAAGGAAAGCTTAAAGAAATTCGGGAAATACTGGCAGACTTTGATATAGAAGTGATTTCCATGGAGGAGGCGGGGATAGAACTTGAGGTAGAGGAGAACGGAACTACATTCGAAGAAAATTCCCTTATCAAGGCGAGAGCCTTAAAGGAGCTTACGGGGCTTCCCGCTCTTGCGGACGATTCGGGACTGGTTGTGGACTATTTGAACGGCGAGCCCGGCATATACTCTGCAAGATATATGGGGCGTGATACCTCTTATGATGAAAAAAATACGCATATTATTGAGCAGCTTGCAGAAGCAAAAGGAGAGGAGAGGTCTGCAAGATTTGTGTGCGTTATTTCTCTGGTGCTTCCCGACGGGAGAGAGTTTACAAAAACAGGGACTATGGAAGGTCGGATAGGATATGAGATAAAAGGGAGCAACGGCTTCGGCTATGATCCTATTTTCTTTTTGCCGGAGTATGGAAAGACCTCCGCGGAGATTTCCCCCGAGGAAAAAAACAGAATAAGCCATAGGGGAAAAGCCCTTAGAGAGATGAAGAAATTGATTGAACAATTAGGAGATAAATAGGTGGAAAGTGTTGAATTAAAGGTATTTGAGCTTGAAATGGACAGC
>JBHADN010000059.1:0-3027 GCA_041855085.1 Catonella sp. | reverse complement strand
AGACCTGAGTCACACTCCTAAAAATATACTTATAAGAGCGGTAAAAAACGGAAGTAAGCCCGAAGAAGCAAGAAACGGCGCACTTAATGAAGTGGAAAGAGTAATAAAGGAGTACAGCCTCAGTCCGACCTTGTACAAGCTCCTGACAAAGAATTAAGGTATAGCAATAGAATATTGACAAACCTACTTACAAAAACTATAATTATTATATAGAATATCCGTATTTTTTTGTAGAAACTGACAAATGAGAGGAAAAGATTTAGGTTATATTGCTCCTGTATATAAGGGCAGTTTCTGCTTTTGTGCGGATAGTCTAAGTATGTCAGAATGCCGTAACAAAATTATAATTACTTACTAGGAGGGGTTTTATGTCAACATGGATCGGAGCAGAGGATACCTGGGCTCTATGGACTGTATTAGCAGGAAGTGCAGCTCTTGCAATATTTCTGGAGCAGAAATTTGCTTGGGCAAGCAAGGTAACCGGCTGTATTTTAGCACTTTTATTTATGATGATTCTTTCAAATCTTAACATCGTGCCTACGGATGCGCCTGTTTATGACAGCGTATGGGGGTATGTCGTTCCTCTTGCAGTACCTATGCTTTTATTCAATGCCAATATCAGAAAAATAGGAAAAGAGTCGGGAAGAGTTTTGGTTATATACCTGCTCAGCAGCATCGGCACGCTGCTCGGCGGATTTGTGGCTTATTTCGCACTTAAAAATGCCATTCCGGCACTCAACGATATAGTTCCTATGTTTGTAGGAACTTATACGGGAGGTTCTGTAAACTTTGTTGCTATGTCGGAGCAGTACAGCGTTCCGGCGGAAACTGTATCGGCGGCTCTGGTTGCGGATAATCTTCTTATGGCACTGTACTTTTTCGTACTTATTTCTCTGCCGGCGATGGCTATTGTCAAGAAACTTTACAAAAGGCCTTATGAGGAGGCTCTCCTTAAAAAATCCGAAAATGACAAAGAGAGTAACAAGACTATGGCTGCCAAATACTGGGGAGCAAAGGAGATTTCCCTTAAGGATATCGCTCTTACCGTAGCGATTGCATTTATTATCGTAACGGTTTCCACAAAGCTTTCAGGTGTTATAAGCGGGGCTTTTGAAGGAAAGACGGATGTGGTAAGTGCGATTATAGGAGGCTTTTTGGGCAATAAATATCTCCTTATGACAACCATAACAATGACGGTTGCATCTGTTTTTTCAAAGCAGATGTCGGCTATAAAGGGAAGTCAGGAAATAGGTACATTTTTAATATATCTTTTCTTTGCGGTTATAGGAGCGCCTGCATCCATACCTATGATTGTAAAAGAATCTCCGCTGCTTTTAGTATTTGCACTCATAATAGTTGCAATAAATATGATAGTGTCGCTTGTATTCGGTAAGATATTCAACTTCTCCATTGAGGAGATAATAATTGCGTCAAATGCAAATGTAGGCGGTCCTACGACAGCGGCGGCAATGGCGGTTTCAAAGGGTTGGACGGAGCTTATCATACCGGGACTTTTAACGGGTACACTCGGATATGTACTGGGTAACTATCTGGGCATACTTTCAGGAATTGTGCTTCATTAGTCCGGCGGTTTGGATTAAAAGTAAAGCTTAGGCTTGGCTGTATCATATCGGTTGTAAAAGAAAAGAAGTGGCTGACATACTACAATTTAAGAAAAAACAGGCTCCTTTCGGGGCGGACAGCTTAAAACAAAGCTGTTTGCCGAGAAAGGAGCCTGTATTATATAATAATAATCTCGGGCTAAAATATCCTTATGCGTCCGAACGGGAGTAGCTGTTTTTCATATTGCAGCTTGCAGTATAAAGTACATTTGAGAGCGCCGTGTCGGTTTCCTCTTCGAGCATAGCTGCTATCTCCTCGTTTGCCTTTTCGCAGAATTCCATAGCGTCTTTGCCGCTCAGAGGCTTGCTTAGGAAAAGGCTGTCAAACTTGTTTATAAGCTCGTGGTTTTTGGACTGTACGGCAGTCTGATAATGCTCGATATGTGCTATGCAGGAGGTAAAGTGAGCATCTGCCAGAGCGCCTATGAGCCTGCTTGCCCAGTAAAAATTATGTGTGTCGACAGTCTTTGAAGCGTTGTTCATATATTCAGGTGTGGTGGTAATATTGGTATAAAACGGAACAAAGGTATTAAATACATTTGAACCTAGGGCAATCCACTCCACTACCTTTATCTCGTCAGGCATATAAGGACGGATTTGCACAAGAGCCACCACATTGTTGCGGTTTATGCCTATAGGGCGGAAAGCACCGCGTACGGAGCTGTCGCCGTAGTGGGCATAAGGATCGTAAGGAGTACCTTGGAAATGGTTGGAGAGGGCATATTTCACATCCTCTACGGTAATTTTTCTCTCAGGTACCCTGCACCAAGGGATATCGTCAGAAACCGCAGTATAGTCCGGATTGCAGCCTGTCCATTTGCTGGTTTTGGGATTGAAGAACTTCTGTATTATCCACGCACGAGGCGTATTGTAGGCGTGGTCGAAGTCGGAGTGACTGCCGAAAGTATGCCTTGGATTAAGCTTTCCGTCTAAAGATAAATCCAGATGATGTTTCTTAATAAATTCAGGCAGGTCGGCAGAGCAAATATGCTCTTTCTGCTCGCCCATAGCGTCCTCAAGGTCGAAGCTGTCAATGCCCAACTGATTAGGCATAACAACATAGCAGTCATCAGGAACTCTTTTTGCCATAAAATGGTGTCCGCCGATGCTTTCAAGCCACCAGATTTCATTTTCGTCCTGAAAAGCAATAGCATTCATTTCGTATGTTCCGTAGGTTGTAAGAATTTCGCCCAGTCTTATTACGCCTTCTCTGGCGCTTCTTATATAAGGCATCACAAGAGTGAATATATCCTCTTCGCCCACTCCACCGACTTTTTCCGGTATGTAGGAGTCGGAGCCCTTTTCGCCCTTTGCAGGCACATATTTAACAAGGGGATCCGCTCCAAGCACTCTCTCGTTTGAGGTTATGGTTTCCGTGGCGGTCATCGAGATATTGAGTTCATTT
>JBHADN010000058.1:0-5723 GCA_041855085.1 Catonella sp. | reverse complement strand
ATAAGCCCCGTCAAGATGCGGAGAATTTTTGTGCATTATAAAAAACTGTGAACCTGCCGAGTCGGGATGCATAGCCCTTGCCATAGACAGCACCCCCGCTTCATGTTTTATGTCGTTCTTAAATCCATTTTGTGAAAATTCGCCTTTTATGGAATATTCAGGTCCTCCCGTACCGTTTCCGTCGGGATCTCCTCCCTGTATCATAAAACCTCTTATTACTCTGTGAAATATAAGACCGTTGTAGAATCCTTTATTTACAAGTGAAATAAAATTATTCACGGTATTGGGAGCCTTTTCAGGGTAAAGCTCCGCCACTATGGTCTTTCCTGAATTCATTTCGATAGTTACTTCCGGATTTTTCTGCATAATAAATCTCCTGTTTTGTATATTTTATTCCTAATTATTCACGAAAAACATCGTGAACACTTGTACTCAAGCCTAAGACTTGAAATCAATTTCCCACTCTATAGGGTATCATATTTTGACCTTTTTATCAATCAGGATTTCGGAAAGCGCTCTTCCCGTTCTTCTTCTTGTAATCTCCATAAGCCCGAGCTTTGTAATATCCGCCACATTGGTTTTTACGCTGTCTTCTTTTAAAAATTCCTTCATGCTGTCTATGAGAGTTTTTTCACAATTTTTAGGTATTTCTATAAAATCCACCACTATAATTCCCGAAATATTTCTAAGCCGCAACTGTGCAGCTATTTCCTTTGCCGCCTCAAGATTTATTTTCATAAAGGTTTCATAGCCGGCGCTCTTACCCGCTATCGCTTTACCCGAATTTACATCTATTACAGTCAGCGCTTCCGTAGGTTCTATAACAATATATGCTCCTGATTTAAGCCAGACATTTTTGCTCAAGGCTTTTTCAAGAGCGGAATTTATAGAATAAAGGTTTGACAGCTTCATCATATCATCTTCATAGAAAAAAAGCTTTTTAAGGTCTTCCTTTGAGAACTCTTTTAAGTAAGACTCATATTCCAGATAGGTTTCTCTGTCATCCGTCATAATTTTTTCAACCGCCGAATTATCCCGTATGAGGCTTAGGTGAGGTGGTATCTCCTTGTATATTCTTTCATATTTGACCGCATGTCTGCCTCTGTTCACTATGGAAATGTATTTAACATATAAATCGTACAGAGTATTTTCAAGTTCCTCCTCGCTTAGACAGGCGGCGGATTTTCTTATAATCGCCCCCATTCCGGTTTCGGACAAAAATTTTTCCGCCGCGGCAGTAAGCCTCTGTTTGATTTGTGAAAAATCTGCCTCATCCCTGTATTTTGAAGAAAAATGTATTTTTTTAATATCCGGCTTTAATACTGCATATTTATTCATAAAGGTAAACTCACAGGTCAATGAATAAGACTTCGTCCTGGTGGGAGCTTTGTCCACCTGCACCAAAACCAGATCGTTAATCACGGGAAGTCCGCCGGGTTTTCCGTTGGCATAGATATAGTTAAAATCTTTTGAAAGCGGCAGATATCCCTGTATGCCCGGAAATATTTCCACAAAGCATGCATTTATGTTTTTTACTATATTCTCCACCCTGCCTACTATTATATCTCCCACATTGAAGCATACCGTTCCGTCTTCATTTTCAGAAGCCTTAAACTCTTTTATATCAAAATCATCCGTAAGTACGGAGATAAGTCTGTTATCTATCTTGGTAGAAATCACTCTGTACATTTTTTTCTCTCCTGAAGCTGTTGTATTAACTGTATCAGTATAACAAATTTTCATTGATATTTCATCTTTTTTACTGGATATATTATGTTTTATTTGCTAAAATATTCATACAATGATAAACAGGAGAAAATATTTATGTCAGAGAATAAGAACAAATTTAACGATGAAGATATACATTATTCCGAGTCCATGGAAAGAGCAAAGAAGGTAGATATTTCAAAAAATGTACATGTGTATACTAATGCGGAAGACTATTATAAGGAGAATATGTCTACTGCCAAAACTTTCCTGGTGTTTGGATTTCTGGGTACTGTTTTTACGGCTCTTAATATCTTCGGCGTGCTGCGAATAATGAACGGCATGCTGCAGATGGGACTTTCCGCCTGCATGTTTCTCGGCTTTATGATATACGGGATAGTTGTGCTCAGAAGTAAAAAGGAGCTTATTGAAAGAGTTGAAAAAGAGAAGCAGGACAGAGAAAAGTACACCGTATGGATGAAAGAAAAATTTACTTCGGAAATGCTTTCAGCTCTCGGCAGCCCCGATTCATCTCCTGAAGAGCTGGAACTTTTGCAGGCGAACTTTATAAGTGAAGAGCTTGTAAGACACTTCCCTGAAATTAACCCTAATTTTGCGGATACTCTGGCGGAGGAGTTTTTAGGGGAGTAGGGGGTATTGTATTCATAAACCTCACCTGACTCCCGTACTATTCAAATACCCCTGGAATATATCTCCTTTTCCAGAATTATATTTGCAGTTATTACAACAGGTATGAAAAGCGGCAGGGATTGAATAATAAAAGCGGGAAGCAGCTTAATGAAAATCATTAAAAAGGTTCCTTTTTTCTCGTGCAATGCACTTCCCCAATTTCCGTTAATTAAAGGAAATACGGATTCATAAATACCGATTAGCCATTTTATAAAGGCATTGTCCATGTATTTATAATTAAATACCAATCCGTATGTGAAGTAAATCATAACCGGTATGTATATCATTATGATAATCCATGTTATTTTTCTTGTCTTTTTCGCAGCTTCAATTAAGATTTTTTCTTTCTCATCTTCGCTTAATTTTTGCAAGGCTTCATTTGCAAGGCATTTGCGCATAAATTTGTATTTGATATATTTATATTGAACAGATTTTCGCACATCCGATCTTATCATCATAAATCTCCCGCCTGCCCGGATACGAGCCTCTAAAAATCAAAAAGCTCCTCTACCTCTTCCTTCGTCAGCTTGTTTATAAATACCTCTCCCGCCTTTATGACGGAGTCTGCCAAATTCTTCTTTTTTTCCTGAAGCTTATAAATTTTCTCCTCTATTGTGCCTTTTGTTATAAGCTTTAGGACACTTACGCTGTTTTTCTGACCTATTCGGTAGACTCTGTCCGTAGCCTGTTCCTCTACTGCCGGATTCCACCAAGGATCGTAGTGTATTACCATATCAGCTCCCACAAGATTGAGTCCTGTACCTCCGGCTTTGAGAGAAATAAGATATAAATCTCTGTCGCCGTCGTTAAAAGCTTTTACATCCTCATTTCTTTGAGCTATAGGAGTAGAGCCGTCAAGATAATAATAGCTTATTTTCAGCTTTTCAAGCTCATCCTTTATTATGCCCAGCATAGAGGTAAACTGAGAAAATACCAGCATTCTGTGACCTCCTGCTATGGCATTTTGAATTAGCTGAAGTAAAAGGTTTAATTTTCCGGAGCCTCCCTCATAATTTTCCGTGAAGGTGGATGGATGACAGCAAATCTGTCTAAGCCTTGTAAGGGATGCAAGAATCATCATCCTGCTCTTTTCAAAGCCGTTTGCACTTATCTCGGAATTTATCTTGTTCTTCATATTTTCAAGATATGACATGTATACTTCTTTCTGCTCATCAGTCATATCTGAAACCATCTTGGTTTCGGTTTTCTCCGAAAGCTCCGAAAGCACATCCTTCTTCATCCTTCTCAGAATAAACGGCTTTATATGAAAATTGAGCTGTCTTAACGCTTCTTCATCTCCAAATCTCACAATAGGTTTCTCATAGGCGTTTATAAATTTGGAGTAAGAATACAGGTATCCCGGCATGAGAAAATCAAATATCGACCAAAGCTCCGATAAATTGTTTTCTATAGGAGTTCCGGTAAGAGCAAATCTATGGCTTGCATTCAGCAGCTTAACAGCTTTTGCATTGCGGCTGTTTGGATTCTTTATAAACTGTGCCTCATCCAAAAAAGCGGTATCAAAATGCACATCCTTTAAAAATTCAATATCCCTTCTGAGTATAGGATAAGAAACAAGCACCACCTGATAATTACCGCATTTTGAAATAAGCTCCCTTCTTTCGTTCGGATTTCCGAGTATCATAATAGTTTTTAGTTCCGGGCAGAAGTTCTCTATCTCATCCTGCCAGTTGTACAAAAGAGAAGAGGGGCATACAACTATAACGGCTGTGCTTTTCTTCTTTTTCCATTGTGCCGCAATATATGTAATTGCCTGCAAGGTCTTTCCAAGTCCCATATCGTCGGCAAGTATTCCTCCGAGATAATATTTTGCAAGTGAGTTGAGCCACTCAAAGCCGACCGTCTGGTACGGCCTGAGCTCTGCCTTAACTTCATCCGGAACGGAGAGCGCCTTGCATTCAGGATTGTTTATTTCATCTATGAGAGCTTTGAATGACTTGTCCGCCTCTATCTTATATCCGCCCTCATTTGACATCTGATTAAGATAAAAGGCATAGTCAAGAGAGGTATATATCTTTCCGTCCACAATGCTGTCTTCATCGATATTTACCCTGTCCAAAAGTTCCCTTATTCTGTTAAGCTCTCCTCCCGCGGATAAGTCTATAAAACTTCCGTTTTTGAGTCTGAAAAACTTTTTCTTAAGCTTAAGGCTGTTGAAAAGCTCTGTAAGGTCTTCTCCCGAAATTCCGTCGAACTCAAATCCCACCTCTAAAAGATTATCGTTGCTCTGAACTCTTACCGAAGTTTTAACCGCTCTCGGCTGACTTACCTTTACACCCTTAAACTCCTCCGAATAGTACAGTTCATATCGCCCGGATAAATCAGCAAGCTTATTTTTGAGAAAATTATAGATTGCCTTTTCATCCTTTAGATAAAAATACTGCTCCTCTCTCACAAAGCCAAGTGCCTCGATATCCTCAAAACACTCGGACTCCCTGCTCGGCTTTCTTACTATTACAGCTTTCACATCCGGCATCTTCAAAAACGGATTGAACTTGTATTCGCCGTAAGCCGTTATTACTTCAAGCTTGATACTGCCCTTATATATGTCGATATACAGCTCAAACTTAACATTTTCGGTTATGTAGTTGTCTTTTAAGGCATTAGGTATGGTAAGCGAAAATGTTTCATGTATTCTCGGAAGAACGGTACTTAAAAATCTCTCCTTTTCTTCCCCCTCAAATATCAGAGCAACATCCTCTCCCTCGCCCGGAGTATGATAAAAAGGCAGAAAATGCCTCGTAAATATTCTGCTTGGATGATATATGGCGTTTTCAAAGTAAAACAGACTTCCCTTCTCATCCAGAGGTATAATTCTTTCCTCATCCCAGGAAAGAATTATAGAGTCCTCCTCCTCCGATAAATTCATGTAAAAATTTAAATCTGGATTTCCCTGTATAAAACTTATATTTTCAAATCTTTCATCCGCAAAAATCAGATTAAACGGAACCTTTACAATCTTCAGCAGCCTGATAAGCATGTGCTTGTCGAAAAATATCTCCGACTTTGCAAACATGCCTGCCGAGCTTCCCTTACCTACCATTTCCTGTATGGCAAGAATTTCACAAAGGAAGTCGAGGACCGCCGCAGACTCAAGGTCAAATTTGTTTTCTCCCGGGAAATAAGCAAAATCCTTTCCCAGAGAAATAGGCTTGTTGTAAAGATAGTCCGTCAAAAACTTTCTTATGTTTTGTACCTTGTACAGCCTTGTGCTGCCTGCCATAACACTTACAGCCGCCCTTACTGAATTATCAGGCCTTAGCATGGACGAAAGCTTAATATCAAGTTCAAGATGGAATACATTT
>JBHADN010000057.1:0-13677 GCA_041855085.1 Catonella sp. | reverse complement strand
AGTATTTTGAAAAAAAGGGAGGTTATATTAACTATGAAAAAGAAAACGCTTTTAAGCGCTCTTCTTGCAGGTGCTATGGTATTTTCACTTGCAGCCTGCGGCAGCAAGCCTGCTTCTACAGACGGAAGCACTACAACTTCGGCTTCTGCGAGCACAACATCGACTGCGGCAAGCACAACATCGGCTTCTACTGCAAGTACTACATCTTCAGCGGAGGTTGCTGAAACACCTGTAGAGGGCGGACAGCTTATAATCGGCGACAGCACACAGTCAAACGGAGATATCTATCCTATTTGGACAAACAACTCTTCAGACTATAAGGCTTATCAGTTATCATTCGGTTATACAACCGTAGCTAAGGATAAATCAGGTAAGTTTATCGTCGATCCTCAGGTTGTAAAGGATGTTCAGACTACGGACAACAGCGACGGAACAAAGACCTATACAATAAAGATTTTTGAGGATCTTAAGTGGAGCAACGGAGAGCAGATAACAGCTAAGGATTATGTATTCGATGTGCTTTTCTTCTCAAACCCTGTATTGGTTGAGTATGGTGCTTCAACAGTTACAAGAGGAATGTACTATCAGGGATTTGATGCGTACAACAAGGGCGAAACAGATGTATTCGAGGGGGTAAGACTTCTCGGAGATTATGAATTTTCTGTTACGGTTTCTAAAGACTACCTCCCATACTACTACGATTTATACCTCATGGCTGTAATGCCTTCTTATCTTAAGGGCTGGCTTCCTGAGGGATTTGATGTGGTAGATGAAGGAAAGGGAGCGTTCATAACCGGCGGCGACCTTAAGGCTAAGGCAACTGCCGACCATGTAAATGCTTATCGTATGGACTTAAAGGCATACAGCGGTCCTTACATGAAGGATAAGTACGATGAAACCTCAAACACATATACTCTTAAGAGAAACCCTGAGTTTAAGGGTAACTTTGAAGGACAGAAGCCATATATCGAAACTCTTCTTGTTAAGCATGTTAAGTCTGAAACACAGTTTGATGAGCTTAAGACAGGTAGTGTTGACCTCCTTACATTTATGATGGACGGTAAGGAAATCAATACAGGTCTTGACCTTGTAGAGGCAGGCACACATGGCTATACGGACTATATGCGTAACGGTTACGGTCAGCTTATCTTCGTTTGTGACAGAGGACCTACACAGTTTACAGAGGTTCGTCATGCTATAGCTTACCTTCTTGACAGAAATGAGTTTGCAAAGACATTTACAGGCGGATACGGCGAGGTTGTAAACGGCGAATACGGACTTTCACAGTGGATGGTTGAGGAGAAGGAAGAAGAAATATCCGCTCTTAACCAGTACAGCTACTCTATTGATAATGCGATTGCAGAGCTTGAGAAGGCTGGATTTACTCTTGATAAGGACGGAAAGCCGTACAAAGAGGGACTCCGTTACAAGAAGCTTGACAACGGCGACCTTATGCCTCTTACAATCAACTGGTGCTCATCCGAGAACAACCCTGTATCGGACCTTCTTGCTACAATGCTTGCTAAGAGCCCTGATGTAGCAAAGGCGGGTATGGAAATCAAGCAGAGCGTTGTTACTTTCAATGAGCTTATAAACAATTACTATCAGTTAAAAGAGAACGATTTCAACATGTATAACATGGGACAGGGCTTTACCGCTGTTTTTGACAGACAGAAGGAATATGAGATCGGAAACCCTGCAAACAGAAACAGAATAAGCGATGAAGAGCTTCAGAAACTTGCAGCGGATATGCTCAAGGTAAACAACGATGAAGACTTCGCAAACAGATGGTTGGCATATCAGCAGAGATGGAATGAGCTTCTTCCAAACCTTCCTCTTTACTCTAACCAGATACATGACTTCTATACAATCCGTCTTAAGAACTATACAGACATCAAGGGCGGACTTTGGGAGCTTGTAGACCAGATTCTTTATTGCTGGGTAGTTGACTAATCATAGTATCCGCTTGCGGATATGAACCCAAATTAGATGAAGTGGGGATTAAAGCCTTAGAGATAATTCTCTCGGGCTTTATTCCCTGTTTTAAGGTGTAGCGGCGGTAATCAGTTTGAAGTAAGCATTATTTGACAAAACTGATTTATGTATAGTATAATTTCTACCTACTGCACTAAAGACGAAATGAGTTCGTCCTTTATGCAGTGGGCAGAAATGCATAAATAATGAAGGTAGGTGTGGGGTATGCTTAAATATATAATAAAGCGACTTCTATATATGGTATTTGTATTTTTTACAATGTCCATTATTATATTTGCTCTTTACAATGCCATTCCCGGAGATCCGGCTATGGTACAGGTGGCAAGTCAGAAGGACTCTCTTACTGCGGAGCAGTTTGAAAGAGTGTATCAGAATACGAGAAAACAGCTCGGACTCGACGATCCGGTGGTGATTCGCTATACAAGGTGGATAAAGACGGTCGTAACACTGGATTTCGGAGATTCCATCATGTTCAGAAAGCCTGTAATGGATGTTATAGTTTCTCCTATGAAGAATACTATATTTTTGAACATACTTGTAATGATTTTGGCTTTGGGTATAACCATACCGCTCGGCATTTATTGTGCAGTAAAAAAATTCTCAAAGTTTGATACGGTGGTGCAGGTGCTTACCATAATCGGGTACAGCTTGCCTGTGTTCATATTTGCGCTTATATTTATATACTTTTTTGCAGTACAGCTCAGATTGCTGCCTGTTTCGGGTATGAATACCCCTAACTTTCAGGGAACCCAGATGGAAATGGTCCTTGACAGGCTGAAGTATATGGTGCTTCCTACTCTGGTGCTCACTATGTCATCCCTCGGAGGAATGACAAGATATGTGAGGGCGGCAATGATAGAGTCGCTCAGAATGGACTACATCAGAACGGCAAGAGCAAAGGGACTCAGCGAGAAGGTGGTTATATACTCACATGCATGGAGAAATGCTCTTCTTCCTGTTATAACACTTATTTTAGGATGGTTTATAAGTATATTCTCGGGCTCCATAATTACCGAGTCTATATTTGCCATAAACGGTATGGGTTCACTTTATCTGAAGGCGCTCAACAACCTTGACTACAGTCTTGCTATGGGTATACAGATGTTTTACATAGTTGTTTCCCTTGTGGGTAACCTTCTGATAGACCTGAGTTACGGTATAGTCGATCCGAGAGTAAGGATAGCGAAATAAGGAGGGAAGAAAATGTCGGCATCAAAAAAAGATAATGGTAAAAAGAAACATGCTTCCTTTCTTAGAAGGCTGTTTTTATCCAGAAATACAATAGAAAAAGAAGATTTAGATATATTTATGGAGGAGCAGATACAGTCGCCGGGCAAGACTGTCATTAAGAATTTTATGGCAAATAAGCTTGCTATGGTAGGACTTATAGTGTTCCTGTGTATATTTGCTTTCGTAATTGTAGGACCTCTGTTTGTAAAGCAGGATTTATCCTATCAGGAGAGCACGCAGGCGAACCTTGCGCCAAGCAGCAGCTATATGTCAATACCTGACAACCTCAACGGCAAGGTAAAGGACATATCCATAGGACCTAGCTTTTCAGTAGGCGTAAGCGAAACGGGAGGCATAAGCATCTGGGGAGATCCGCAGGTACTACCGAATGTAAATTTGCAGAATTTTCCTAAGGAAGCTATGGGCAAGAAATATGTAAGTGTTGCGGCGGGAACCGACCACATACTTGCGCTTACAACCGACAACAAGATAATTGCCTGGGGAAATCACAGATTGAAGCAGACTAAAGTTCCTTCCGATATCGAAGATGACGGAGGAAAAATAGTACAGATAGCGGCAGGATATCAGGTATCGGCAGTAGTTATGGATAACGGAAATGCCTATGCTTTCGGAAATACCTCGTTAAATGATGTAAAGATAAAGCGCAGACACCAGGGAAATATCGCAAAAATTGCTTTTTCCGGGGAGGCGGGTATAGCTCTTACCAAGGACGGCGGAGTAGTGTACTTAGGCTCTAAAGATACTGCCGTATCCAAAATTCCGGAGGGGCTGGAGAGCGGAATTGCAGATGTGGCGGCAACCGCCTTTTCCGCGGCGGCTGTGAAGGAAAACGGCGAGGTTGTAGTTTGGGGAAATATCAGAGAGGGAGAGTCCACAGTTCCTAAGACATCCTCAAAGATTGTGTCCATATCGGCAGGGCGTTTCCATTATACGGCTGTCTGTGAGGACGGAAGCGTTGTAAGCTGGGGCAGAAACAACTTCGGACAGTCACAGGTGCCTGAGGGAATAAAGGGTGCGGTAAAGGTGTTCTCCGGCTATTACCAGAACTATGTGCTTTTGAGCGACAAAACTGTAAAAACCTTCGGACTTAAGGGTTATCTACTCGGTACGGACGATTTGGGAAGAGATTTATTCAACCGTATAGTAAACGGCGGAAGAATGACTATGACTATGGGTGCCGTGTCGGTTATCATATCGGTAATAATAGGTGTTATAATAGGCGGTATTTCGGGATTTTTCGGAGGAACCGTGGATCTTGTTCTTCAGAGAATTACGGAGATGGTTTCGTCCATACCGTTCCTGCCTTTTGCAATGATACTTTCGTCAATTATAGGAAGCAGTATACCCGAAAGCGCCAGAATTTTTATGATAATGGTAATACTCGGCGTGCTTTCCTGGACAGGTCTTTCAAGACTTGTAAGAGCGCAGGTGCTTGCAGAGCGTGAACAGGAGTTTGTAACTGCGGCAAGGGCTATGGGTATTAAGGAGCTTACAATAGTATTTAAGCATATAATTCCGAATGTAATTTCAGTTATTATAGTTTCGGCAACACTCAGCTTTGCTACAAGTATGCTTACGGAGTCGTCGCTCTCCTTCCTCGGATTTGGTGTGGCTCTTCCAAGACCTACTTGGGGAAATATGTTGACAGGCTGTATCAATTCGGTAGTTATCAGAGAATTTTGGTGGAGATGGGTATTCCCTGCCACGCTGCTTGGTATATGCTGTATATGTATAAACCTTATTGGCGACGGTTTAAGGGATGCGATAGATCCTAAGTCTAATGAAAGGTAGGTAAAAAAGGTGGAAGAGAGCAAGTATTTACTTGAATTGCAGAATTTACAGACCTTCTTTACTACCAAAAAGGGTGTAGTTAAGGCTGTAAACGGTGTTACTTATCATGTTGAGGCAGGAAGAACACTTGGAGTAGTTGGAGAGAGCGGAAGCGGAAAGAGCGTTTCCGCAATGAGCATACTCAAGCTTTTAGATGGAAACGGAAAGATTGCGGGCGGTAAAATAATATTTGACGGAAAAGATCTTGCCGGAGTTTCAGTAAAGGAAATGTCAAAGATAAGGGGAAATGACATATCTGTTATTTTTCAGGAGCCGATGACAAGCTTAAATCCGATATTTACAATAGAAAGACAGGTTGCGGAGCCTTTTATGATTCATCAGAATATGAGCAGAAAAGAGGCGAATGCAAAGGTTATAGAAATGCTCAGTTCGGTTAAGATACCTAATCCGGATGCGGTTGCAAAGCAGTATCCGCACCAGCTTTCGGGAGGTATGAGGCAGAGAGTGATGATAGCTATGGCTCTTGCCTGTCGCCCTAAGCTTCTTATAGCGGATGAGCCTACAACAGCATTGGATGTTACCATTCAGGCTCAGATACTGAAGCTTATGAACGAGCTTAAGAAAGAAAACGGCACATCCATACTGTTCATTACTCATGATTTGGGAGTAATAAATGAAATGGCTGACGATGTAGCGGTAATGTATTGCGGACAGGTAGTGGAAATGGCTTCTGCAAGAACTATTTTTGGCGGAAGTGATTTTAACCATCCGTATACGGAGGGACTTATGAATTCCATACCTCGACTCGATACTCCGTCAGGTGTAAGACTGGATGCCATACCGGGTGCAGTTCCGCATCCGCTTGATCTTCCAAAGGGTTGTAAATTTGCTCCGCGCTGTAAATATGCTACGGAGAAATGTCTTAATGAAGAGCCTGCCCTGACAGATGTGGGAGAGGATCACAAGGTAAGATGTTTCTATCCTGAGAAGGGAGCAAGAAAAAATGGAAAATAAAAAAGAAAAAAATGTATTGCTTCATATAGAGGACCTAAAGCAGTATTTCCCTATAAAAAAGGGCTTTGGCGAAAAACAGAGATATGTTAAGGCTAATGACGGAATATCCATAGATATCAGAGAGGGAGAAACTTATGGGCTTGTAGGAGAGTCCGGCTGCGGAAAATCTACCCTCGGAAGAGTTATCTTACAGCTTTATAAGCAGACAGCCGGTCGTACTATGTATTACGGTAAGGGCTTGGACGATATTGCGCCCGCTTATGTTGCGGAAACGCTTAAAAATGTTTCTGCTCTAAAAAAAGAATGGGAAAGGTTTGTAGCTGAAGAGGCTGAAGCGAAGAAGAACAGCGAGATAGAAACGGGAACGGAAGAAGAGAAGTTTGCAAGGCTTGAGGCATATCATGAGGCTGAGAGAAAGACAAGAGAGGCTTATCTTGATATAGTTGAGCTTATAGGCGGTTTTTTTGTACTTGATAATCTCTCCGAAGTTTCAGAGCTTATGTTGAAGGAGCATAATCTTGCGGCATCCATATTTGATGACGGAGAAAAGGAAAATATTCTGCAGAAGCAGTATGATGTCAAGCCTAATGAATCCCTTCGCAACAAAATAGACAAGCTTCAGGAAACGAGAAGAACAAAGGAACAGGAACTTGTAAAAATACGCAAGCAGGTTGAGGAGAAAAGGCAGGCATTGCGTGAGCATCCGGAATTTGAAAAGCATGAAGCCTATAGAGATGGAGGCATTAACCTGGCAAAACTTAAGGAGAAGGAAATAAGAGGTCTTAGAAAGGATTTGCAGCTTATTTTCCAGGATCCTTATTCATCACTTAATCCTAGAATGACGGTAGGTCAGATTATAGGAGAAGGACTTCTTGCACATAACATGTTCTCAAAGAATGATGAAAAGATGCAGGAGTACATACTTAAGGTTATGGAAGAGTGCGGACTTGCGCCATATTTCCTGCACAGATATCCGCATCAGTTCTCAGGCGGACAAAGACAGAGAATAGGTATTGCGAGATCGCTTGCCCTAAGGCCTAAGTTTGTAGTCTGCGATGAGGCTGTTTCGGCGCTGGATGTGTCTATACAGTCACAGGTTATAAATCTGCTGCTTGACCTGAAGGAGAAGAGTAATCTTACCTATCTTTTCATCTCGCATGACCTCAGCGTAATTAAATATATAAGTGACAGAGTGGGTGTTATGTATCTCGGCAGTATGGTGGAAGAGGCGGATACGGAAGAACTTTATGCTCATCCCAGCCATCCGTATACTGAGGCGCTGCTGTCAGCCATACCTACTACAGATGTAGACCATGATAAAAAAGAAACTATACTCATAGAGGGAGATATCCCTAGTCCTATAAATCCGCCGAAAGGCTGCAAGTTCCACACAAGATGCCGTTACTGCACCGAAATTTGCAAGCATGTGACACCTGTGTTTGAGGAAGTTGCTCCGGGGCACAGAGTAGCCTGCCACCACAAGCTTGGAGGCTATGGTAAAGAGAATTAAGAGGATAGACGATGTTTTTTGGTAAAAAGATAGAAAGGAGCCTTGATACTCTCAAGTATATAGCAGATAAGAGAGAAGGCTCATCTAAAGAGGAAAGAACTGAATTTAGAGAGGAAGAGGAGAAGCTTGAAGCAAAAGATATTCCTGCTATAATTCTCTCTGCATTTGCGGTCTTCGGACCTATACTCCTTATTATGATTGTTGCTGCTTTTTTACTGACGATATAAAGCCTCAGCCCTGCCGCTTTAGCGGTAGGGCTGAGGCTTTGGTTTTAGTAAGCTTATAGTGGGATAACAGGGAGATTTTCATAGGACTTATGGAATAGTCCGGTTAATGTTGTATAAATGTATACAAATATACAAAAAACTATTGACAGAAAAAATAACAGCAAGTATACTTAGTAACAAGCTAAGACGATGTTTGTTTAATAAATAACATACTTATATTCAGAAGGGAGAAATGCTATGTCTTATGTTGATGAGGTACTTGCAAAGGTCAAAGAGAAAAATTCACACGAGCCGGAGTTTATACAGGCAGTTACAGAGGTTTTGGAGTCGCTCAGACCTGTGATTGAGCAGGAGGAAGAGGCGTACAGAAGAGATGCGATTCTGGAAAGAATGACAGAGCCTGACAGGATAATCTCGTTCAGAGTTCCTTGGGTGGATGACAAGGGACAGGCACAGGTAAACAGGGGCTACAGAGTGCAGTTTAACAATTCAATAGGACCTTATAAGGGCGGACTTAGATTTCATCCTTCTGTAAACCAGAGTATAATAAAATTTCTGGGATTTGAGCAGTGTTTTAAAAATTCGCTTACAGGGCTTCCTATAGGCGGCGGCAAGGGCGGATCCGACTTTGATCCTAAGGGCAAGAGCGACAGAGAGGTTATGGCATTTTGCAAGAGCTTTATTACCGAGCTGTATAAGTATATCGGCAAGGATGAGGATGTACCTGCCGGAGATATAGGTGTAGGCGCAAGAGAAATAGGCTATATGTATGGACAGTACAAGAGAATTTCGGGACTGTATGAAGGAGTGCTTACGGGCAAGGGACTTAGCTACGGAGGTTCTCTTGCAAGAAAAGAAGCCACCGGATATGGACTTGTATATATTACAGATGAAATGCTGAAGGCTAACGGCAAGAGTCTTGAGGGAAAGACGGTAGTAGTTTCGGGTTCGGGAAATGTAGCAATTTATGCTATAGAAAAGGCTGCTCAGCTTGGTGCAAAGCCTGTGACCGCCTGTGACTCTACGGGCTGGATATATGATCCCGACGGAATAGATGTGAAAGTTTTAAAAGAGGTAAAGGAAGTAAAGAGGGCAAGGCTTACAGAATATGTCAAAGCAAGACCGAAAGCGGAATATCATGAGGGTAAGGGAGTATGGACTGTTAAATGTGACATAGCTCTTCCTTGTGCAACCCAGAATGAATTAAAGCTTGAAGATGCCAAAACTCTTGTAGCAAACGGATGCTTTGCAGTTTGCGAGGGCGCAAATATGCCGACGGATTTGGAGGCTACGGAGTATTTGCAGAAGTCGGGAGTACTTTTCCTGCCGGGTAAGGCTGCCAATGCAGGCGGAGTGGCTACTTCAGCGCTCGAAATGACACAGAACTCGGAAAGGCTCAGTTGGAGCTTTGACGAGGTGGATGCAAAGCTTAAGCAGATTATGATAAATATCTTCCGCAATCTTGACGGAGCCGCAAAGAAATGCGGAAAAGACGGCGACTATGTGGCAGGAGCAAATATTGCAGGTTTCCTGAAAGTATGCGATGCCATGAAGGCACATGGAATAGTGTAACTGCCGTATACATGAATTTATATTGTCCCCCCGACACTAAAAGGAGGTGCCTTAAGGCGCTTCCTTTTAGTTTTAAACTTTCATTTTAACTTGCCCAATATGGCAAAATGCTCTATACTATCCTTATCAATGTACTTAGGGGGGCTGAATATGTTAAAAGACGGAAAGGTTTATTTCGGGAAATCGGGAGAAGAAGAGATATATATTTATCCGAAGATGGCGAACAGGCATGGGCTTATAGCCGGAGCGACGGGAACGGGGAAAACAGTTACATTAAAGGTGTTGGCGGAGTCATTCAGTGAAATGGGTGTGCCTGTGTTTATGGCGGATGCAAAAGGAGATTTGGCAGGTATAGCCGCCGCGGGAGTTATGAACGACAATATGAGTGAAAGGCTTGAGCGTTTTGGACTTATTAAGGACGGATTCGAATTTAAAGGCTATACTGCAAGCTTTTTCGATGTATTTGCTGAAAGCGGCATACCTTTAAGAACGACAATTTCAGAGATGGGACCGCTGCTGCTTTCAAGAATAATGGGACTTAACCAGATTCAGACAGATATAATGCAGATAGTGTTTAAAATAGCCGACGATGAGAATTTAATTTTAACGGATACAAAGGATTTGAGGGAAATGCTGAGATATGTGGGAGAAAATGCCGCGGAGTACAGCGCATCCTACGGAAGTTTAGCCCGACAGAGCATTGCAGCCATAACCAGAGCGGTTGTGGTACTTGAGTCGGCAGGCGGCGAAATGTTTTTCGGAGAGCCTGCGCTTGACCTTCATGACTGGTTCGGCACGGACAGCGAGGGAAGAGGCAGAGTACATATTTTAGCTTGTGAAAAGCTTATGAATAGCCCATCTATGTATGCAACCTTCATGCTTTGGCTTATGAGTGAGCTGTTTAATGTATTACCGGAGGAGGGCGACCTTGAAAAACCAAAACTGGTGTTCTTCTTTGATGAGGCGCACATGCTGTTTAATGGGTTGCCGAAGGTTTTTTTGGAAAAGATAGAGCAGGTGGTTAAGCTTATACGCTCAAAGGGAATAGGCATCTACTTTATCACACAAAATCCGAGAGATATACCGGACTCCGTACTTGCTCAGTTAGGCAATAAAATCCAACATGCTCTGCATGCTTATACCCCTACGGAAACCAAGGCGGTAAAGGCGGCAGCGGCTTCCTTTAGAGAAAATCCGGAGTTTGACACCTATGACACCCTGCTTACTCTCGGAATAGGAGAGGCTCTTGTGTCGGTGCTTGACGATACGGGAATACCGACCGTAGTCAAGAGGGTTAATATACTTCCGCCGCAGAGCAGTTTCGGGAAATTGGACGATTTAACAAGGAATGGCATTATAAATAACGATCCGCTGTACTCAAAGTATGCGGAAGCTGTAGACAATGATTCTGCCTATGAGCTGCTAAAGCGCATAGAAGCGGAAAGAGCAGAAGACGAAGAGGAGCTTGAAAAAAAACTTATAAAGGAGAAGGAAGATAAACGGAAAAAGGCGGTAATTGAAAAACAGGCGGGAAAGGTAGGCAGAGTTATAACCGGAACTGTGGGCAGAGAAATAGGAAACAGTCTGGGGAAATCGATAGGCGGTACATTCGGAAAGAGGCTCGGCGGCAACCTTGGAGCTGCGCTCGGAAGAGGTCTGCTTGATACATTATTCGGAAGGAAATAGGAGGTTTTATGTTAGAGGTCGGAACAAAGGCACCGGATTTTAAGCTACCGGATCAGAACGGAAAGGAGCACAGCCTTTCTGAATACAGGGGGAAGAAGCTTCTGCTTTATTTTTATCCTAAGGACAGCACTCCGGGATGCACGAAGCAGGCAACAGGATATTCGGAGAATTATGGCGAATTTGAGGAAAAAGGTGTTGCAGTAGTCGGAATAAGCAAGGACAGTATAAGCTCCCATAAAAAATTTGAGGAAAAGAACAGTCTTTCTTTTACCTTGCTTTCAGATACGGAATTGGAGGCTATTACAGCTTATGATGTATGGCACAGGAAAAAGATGGCGGGAAGGGAATATATGGGAGTTGTGAGGACAACCTACCTTATAGATGAAGAGGGCATTATCGTGAAGGCAAATGACAAGGTGAAAGCGGCGGAGGATGCCTACAGGATGCTGGAAGAGTTAAAGCAGGAATAAAAGCAAAAACAAAGAGCCACAAGCGGCTCTTTGTTTTTGCTTTTATTTTCCAATAAGGGGCTATATAAAACAGCCTTATATTTTCTGCAAAATCTGTTCGGACCAGTTTATAGCGTCCATATACCAGTTTACAAGCTGATTTGTATTTATGCCGAGTTTTTCTGAAATACTGTCTATATCCAACCACAGTCCGCGTTCATAGCATTCGGCAAGTTTTAATACAGGTACAAGCGGTCCTTCTCTCTTTACAAGGGCGTCCTTGATGTCCTGACTTATAGACAGTTCCGCCATAGCATCTTCCATAGGCATATCTATCATGGCATCCAACACACTGAACAGACACATAAGAGAAATCTCCGACTTTCTCGGATATAACAGTCCGCTGTGTGAAGCCACAAATTCCCCAAACTTGGAGCGTATGAGAGAGGTTCTTATAAGCTCGTTAGGCTTGCGTACGGACAGGTCTTGGAGCATCATTATGTGTACCCAACGCTCAAAATCGGCAAGTCCCATATTGATAAGAGCTGCCTTTATACCTTTTTGTATGTCATTTTCGTTTCTTTTGCTCACAATGTTTACGAGCCTGTAGGCAACTGACACATCAGTTTCAAGAATTTCTGCAAGAGCCTGAAAGGACGGTGCTCCGCTCTGAAGCTCGTTGAGTATTCTCTGATAAATTCCGATATCAGGCTTTTTAACTTTCAGTCCCGCAACTATGACAGGCTTGCTGAAAAAGTATCCTTGGAATAGATGAAAGCCCATCTTTCTGGCTTCGATAAATTCTTCTTCAGTTTCAACTTTTTCAGCCAAAAGAACTTTATTGTTCTTTAGTGCGGACATAACCTCTTCCTGAATAGTGTGCAGGGGAGTAGCGAGTATATCGTATTTTATAATGTCTGCAAGAGGGATTATTTGCGCATTGTTTGTGTTTTTCACAAAGTCATCCAATGCAATTCTATAGCCCTCTTCCTTTAGTTTTTCGATACGCTTTACAACTTTTTTATCGACAGGCACATCTTCAAGAACCTCAACTATGAGGGTATACGGGTCTGCAAGCTCTATAGAGTCGGACAGGAGTGAATTATAATTGAAATTTACAAATGCTTTTTTAGTTCCGACAATATTTTTTACTCCCAATTCAAAAAGGCCGCCAAGCACGACAGCAGTGGAGCTTTCAGGAGTCACACCGCTATATGATGTAGCATTTTCGCCGCTTCTGAAAAGCAGCTCATAGCCATATACATCCCTTGATTTATCAAATATAGGCTGTCTTGCAATGTACATAAAAATTACCTCTTCAAAAATCCGGTTTTCAGTTATTAGTCTGTTAAGTGTAAATTTGACCTCAAAATAGTCAATATATAAATTATAGCCGTTATATATGCAGTATTTCAGAATATAATATGCGTGGTGCATAGCGTTTTTTAAGCGCGTTCTAATTATATCATAAATAATAATAAATGTTAATGGTATAAATTATAAAAAATGATGGAAGAAAATATGAAAAAAATAGCGGTATTGTAAAAATAGGAGAATTACAATACCGCTACACAACTTTATATTGTTTTAGATTTTAAATTTGCTTACAACTTCAAGAAGTTCCAAGGAAACATTTTCCTCAATCTGTGCCATATCTGCGACATTATCGACAGTTTCGGCAACGGATGCAACTGAGTAGTGAGTTTCCTTGCAGTTTTCCGCCGTTTCCTGAGTGGAGGCGGCTATACTGTTTACAGCCTGACCGACATCCGACATTATTGCAGAGATATTTTCCGCCATCAAGGATAAATCCTTAGACATCTTATCTACCAAATCGGCATCGTTATGGTACTGCCTTGCCATGTTTACAAAGTTCTTATAGTCAGGGGTGACGGTGTCATTCACAAAGGAAAGCATATTCTGCGCGGAGTCGATAAGTGTGTCAAATGCTTCTCTTACCCCTGCGACAGTGTCCTGAATTTCCCTGACGGCAACGGTTGTATCGCTTGCAAGCTTGCCTATCTCTCCCGCTACAACCGCAAAGCCCTTGCCCAACTCTCCGGCTCTTGCAGCCTCTATGGAGGCATTCAGCGAAATGAGGTTAATCTTGCCTGCTATGCCGGATATGACTTCGGCAAGTTCGCTTATAGATGCTACAACCTCAGCATCGGAAAGGCTCTTT